>JBFEUB010000149.1:0-8865 GCA_041547605.1 Desulfobacteria bacterium | reverse complement strand
TGAGGGCTCCGCCCGAGTTGTTGCGCTCCGCTTCACTGCGTGCGCGATTTAGCCAGGAGAATTCAAAAATCCTAAAATTGCACACCCACAAGTGAGCCAAATAGTATTTTCAATTGTCATCTATTCTTATCGGAACGTTATGCTGACAACCGCTATAGATCAGCACAGGCTCTGACACCCCGCCTCTGGAGAGTAAATCAAAGCTATGGCCCTTGCGCATGGCTTGTTCACTGTATCGTGTTTTTGCTTTGAGGGCTATTACGTTAGCCGGAAGCCATTTGAACGGGGCTTGACCGGTTAGCTCCCCGCACACGAAGTTCCCAGGTGAGTCGGAACGCCCGTTGTTCAGGGCGACGAGGCTTCGCACATAGAAGCATTGCAGATATTGGCAATTAATTGCCCCGGCGTTTCTTTTCACGGGCTAGGGCGATGGCACCTGTGCGGGCAATCTCCTGAATCCCCACAGGCTTCAGAAGACTTAAAATGGCCTTTAGCTTGTCAGCGGTGCCGGTCACTTCAATCGTATAATGTGTGGGACTTACATCGACTACCTTGCACCTGAATATGTCTACAATTCTCAGAATTTCCGCCCTATGTTCGGCCTTGGCCTTGACTTTGATCAAGGCCATTTCTCGGTCCACATATTCCGTGCCGGTTAGGTCATATAACTTGATGACGTTAATGAGTTTGTTAAGTTGTTTCTTAATCTGTTCAGCGACAGCATCATCTCCGCGCGTGACCAGGGTGATCCGGGAAACGAAGGGATCTAAAGTCTCTGCCACGCAAAGGCTCTCAATATTGAAACCACGGCCACTGAACAGGCCTGCTACCCTGGCGAGCACCCCCGGTTCATTGTCAACCAGCAACGATATTGTATGTTTGTGCATGATTCGTCTCCGTTCTAAGCCAAAAGCATTTCCGTGATGGATGCTCCCGCAGGAACCATGGGGTAAACGCATTCCTCACGAGCGACTTGGAAGTCCATGACGGCCGGTTTGGGGCTCTCCAAGCCCTTCTTGAGTACCGAAACCACCTCTCTTGGCTTTGTGGCCTTAAGCCCCAACGCCCCGTAGGCTTCCGCTACCCTTGCAAAATCAGGGGCGCATTCCATATCTGTAGCAGCATACCGTCTTTCGTAAAAGAGCTGCTGCCACTGCCTTACCATACCCAGATATCTATTGTTCAAGATCACCACCTTTACCGGCAATTGGTATTGCACTGCCGTGGCCAGTTCTTGGATGTTCATCTGAAAGCTGCCGTCTCCAGCCACGTCCACGACCAGTCTATCCGGGCATGCGACTTGGGCCCCAATGGCAGCAGGGAAACCAAATCCCATGCACCCAAGCCCCCCTGACGTAATGAAACGGTTGGGCCGATCAAAATGGTAATACTGCGCAGCCCACATCTGGTTTTGTCCCACCTCCGTAGTGATGATAGCTTCCCCTTTTGTAAGTTCGTAAAGCTTTTCAATCACATATTGGGGCTTGATGACGTCTCCCTTCTGATCATATCTCAAAGGTGTCGTGCTTTTCCATTTCTCAATCTGCTGCAACCAAAGCCTACGGCTTTTCTTGGTGAATCTTACCTTCTTCTCGGTCAGAAGCTTGTTGAGCTGGCTTAAGGCCTTCCTGCAGTCACCCACGATGGGGACCGTCACTGGAATATTCTTACTGATAGACGTCGGATCAATGTCAATATGGATAATCTTGGCATGGGGTGCGAATGTATCAACCTTGCCTGTCACCCTGTCATCAAACCGCACACCAATGCCAATAAGCAGATCACATGCCCCAATGGCCATATTGGCCCGGTAAGTACCATGCATCCCTGGCATTCCCAGCCAGAGAGGATCGGTGCCTGGGAAGCCACCAAGACCCATGAGCGAGGCCGTAACCGGCGCATTCAGCTTCTTAGCAAACCGGGTCAGCTCCTTGGACGCTTTCGAGAGAATGACGCCACCCCCCGAGAAAATGACTGGCCTTTCGGCTGTCTCAATGAGCTCTATGGCCCGTCGCACCTGCTTCAAATTCGGTTTGTACGTGGGATTGTAGGAGGGCATCCGAACTTCTGGCAAGGGCTCGAATTTCGCCTTCCCTTGACTCACATCTTTGGGAAGATCGACCAGTACTGGCCCCGGGCGGCCTGATCGAGCAATATGAAAGGCCTGCTTCAGCACCCGTGCGAGATCCCCTGTTGATTTGACCAGATAATTGTGCTTGGTGCAGGGCCGAGTGATTCCGACGATATCGACTTCCTGAAAAGCATCATTTCCAATGAGTGCAGTGGGCACTTGGCCTGTCAGCACAACGATGGGTATGGAGTCCATGTATGCAGAGGCAAGCCCGCTAACGGTGTTGGTAGCCCCAGGGCCGGAGGTGACCAGGCACACCCCCACGCTTCCCTTTGCTCGGGCGTAGCCGTCCGCTGCATGGGCCGCCCCCTGTTCATGGCGTACCAGGATGTGCTTGATGTCCGTCCTGTATAGTTCGTCAAAAATGTCAATGACAACGCCGCCCGGATAGCCAAAAATAGTATCAACACCCTCCTCCTTCAACACGGCGGTAATGATTTTTGCTCCTGTGAGTATGCTCAAAACGCGTTCCTCCTCTAAAGTGATTTCCGATCGCAAGTCGAACGAAGGGATTTCAGGCCAAACTCACTTAACCACAGCCCCTTGTCCACCCGAAGAGACCATGCGTGCGTAACGTGCCATGTATCCCTTGGATATCTTCGGTCTTGGAGGCCGCCATTTTGCCAGCCTCTCTTCGATCTCCTTGTCCGGCACCTTTAATGTGATACGTCGTTTGGGAATGTCGATAGCAACTCTGTCCCCATCTTGGACAATGGCAATGGGCCCGCCCTCCATGGCCTCGGCGGACACGTGCCCTATCGCAGCCCCGCGCGTTCCTCCTGAAAACCTGCCGTCGGTGATTAGGGCCACGTCAGCATCAAGCCCCATGCCGGCAATGGCCGATGTGGGCACCAGCATTTCACGCATCCCTGGTCCGCCTTTGGGCCCTTCATAGCGGATGACCACCACGGCCCCCTTCTTTATCTTCCCTCCCATAATAGCAGCGGTCGCTTCTTCCTCACTGTCAAATACACGGGCCGGACCCTCATGGCGGAGCATGCGCCGCACCACAGCCGATTGTTTGACCACACACCCCGAAGGGGCCAGGTTACCAAACAACACGGCAAGCCCCCCTTGCTTATGGTACGATCTTTCCAGGGAACGAATGACACTTTTGTCCCCAATACGGCTGTTCTTAATATTGTCTTTGACCGCGCGCCCGGTAACTGTCAGACAGTCCGTATGAATCAGCCTTTTGCGCGAAAGTTCTTTCATCACGGCACTCACGCCACCCGCCCGATCGAGATCCTCCATATGGTGTCTCCCGCCCGGACTCAAACTACAAAGGTGGGGTGTCTTCTCGCTGACCATGTTGAAGGCCTCGAGATCGAGCCTGATACCCATCTCCTGAGCAATAGCCATCAAATGGAGCACCGTATTGGTAGAGCAGCCCAGGGCCATATCAACGGCCATGGCATTTGCAAACGCCTTTTCCGTCATGATCTTTTTGGGAGTTATTCTCCTCTTCAAGAGCGTCATGACCTTGATTCCTGCCTCTTTGGCCAAGCGTGTACGACCAGCCATAACCGCTGGGATGGTGCCGTTGCCAGGAAGACCCATCCCGATCGCCTCGGTCAGACAATTCATGGAATTGGCTGTGAACATCCCCGCACAGGAACCGCATGTGGGGCATGCAGCGTCTTCGATTTCGGCCAACTCTGCTTCGTCCATTTTTCCCGACCTGACAGCACCCACGGCTTCAAACACACTTATGAGGTCTATCTCTCTTCCGTGATGGGTACCAACAAGCATGGGGCCACCGCTAACGACAACGGTGGGCAGGTTCAGCCGTGCAGCAGCCATCAGCATGCCTGGCACGATCTTGTCACAGTTGGTCACCATAACCATGGCATCAAAGGCATGGGCCATAGCCATCACTTCAACGGAGTCAGCAATCAGTTCTCGGCTTCCCAGGGAGTACTTCATGCCTATGTGGTTCATGGCAATCCCGTCGCAAATCCCAATGGTACCAAAGGCAATCGGGGTGCCACCCGCCATGTAGACACCTGCCTTGACCGCATCGACAATGCGGTCAAGCTCGATGTGGCCCGGGATAATGTCATTAGCCGAATTGGCAATTCCCACCAGCGGCTTACACAATTCCTCATCCGTATACCCCATCGCCTTAAACAAGGAGCGATGTGGAGAACGCTCCGCACCAGATTTTACGATGTCGCTTCTCATCTTCTCCTCCACGTTCGTTTCAGGGAAATCCTTACTCGGATGCCCACGACCACTCAGATGTGTGAGAGCTTGTACTGAAAGCTGTCCTCCAAAGCCTGCCAGCTAGCCTCAATGATATCAGTAGAAACCCCGATAGTGCTCCACAACCGCCTTTGATCACGGGATTCTATGAAAACTTTCACCCGGGCTGATGTTCCATCCCGGCCTTCGATGACTCGCACCTTATAATCGACAAGATGCATTTTTTCCAGGTCGACCAGAAAAAATTTGTTCAGCGCCTTTCTCAAGGCATTGTCCAGCGCATTGACCGGGCCATAACCCTCAGCCGCAGTAATCTCTTCTTGGTCCCCCACCGAAATCTTTATGGTCGCATATGCCCTGCATGGGAGATTTTTTTCCTTTTCAATCGCCACCCGGAAGGACTGTAATTCAAAAAGTGCTTTAAACTGGCCGGTGAGTCTTTTCAACAGAAGCTCAAAAGAGCCTTCCGCTGCATCAAATTGATACCCCTCGTGCTCCATTCGCTTGATCTCTTTGGCGATCTTTCTACTGTCAAATCCATTCCCTCCGAGTTCGATGCCCATTTCCCTCGCCTTATAATCAATATTGCTCTTGCCAGCAAGGTCCGAGACAAGGACACGACGCTCGTTGCCGACAGCCTCCGGCCCCATGTGTTCATAGGCCTTGGGCGTCTTCATGATGGCATTGACATGGATCCCCCCCTTGTGAGCAAATGCGCTTTTTCCTACAAAAGGACGCCCGTTAAACGGGGTCATGTTAGCCACCTCGCTCACGTAGCGAGACAACTCCGTGAGACGACGGAGATTTGTCTTGGTCATGCACGATTTTCCCATCTTGAGCTGGAGATTCGGAATCACGGTGGTCAGATCAGCGTTGCCACATCGTTCCCCATACCCATTGATGGTGCCCTGAACCATCAAAGCGCCAGCCCGGACCGCCTCGAGGGTGTTTGCCACAGCGAGGCCACTGTCGTTGTGCGTATGAATGCCCACCCTGACTGGAATGTGCGGACATATCCTTTCCATGATCTCCTTGATCTCGAAAGGAAGGGTGCCGCCGTTGGTATCGCACAGAACGATCCAGTCGGCCCCACCCGAAACGGCGGCCTCTATGGACTTCATTGCATAGCCAGGGTTGTCCTTGTATCCGTCAAAGAAATGCTCAGCGTCGTAAATCACCTCACGGTCCTGAGAGACAAGATGGGCCACGCTGTCGTGTATCATGGCCAGGTTCTCCTTCAGCGTGGTGCCCAGTACCTGCTTAACGTGAAGATCCCAGCTTTTGCCAAAGATGGTTACCGCAGGGGTTTCGGACCGAAGGAGGGCTTCGATATTTGCATCTTCGTTCGCCCCGATATTGGGCTTTCTGGTACTCCCAAATGCTGTCAGGCGTGCATGTTTGAAGGAAACACTCCTGGCCAGTTCAAAAAATTGCACATCCTTGGGATTGGAACCGGGCCACCCTCCCTCTATGTAATGTATGCCCACGGAATCAAGGCGTTGGGCAATCCGAAGCTTATGCTCTGCGGAGAAATTAATCTTTTCTCCCTGCGAACCGTCCCTGAGCGTTGTGTCGTAGACCAAGATTGATTTCATAGCGCCAATCTCCAGAAAATCATTATGACCAGCAGCGCAAGGAAGTCCTGCTGGGGCAGAATTTACGAAGCCATCCACAAAGAACATCGGCCTTTGGACGCCAAAACAAAAAGCTCCAAATACAAGGCGCGCAAGTCCTGAGGAATGAGGCGTACATGGAGTACGTCGCAGTGACGAAGCACGCGGCGCAACGCAGAAGTTGGGCTTTTTGCAAAGCCGTCCACAAAAAAAAACCGTTATCAGGAAAGCCTGGTAACGGATTTTTGAGCGAATGTTTGTCCAACACCTAAGCCATTACCAAGCCTCCAGCCGGTATGAGGGATATAATAATCCCTACTACACGTACAATAACGGCTATGACACTTGTAATGGCTTGACGTCTCACGTTAATGAATCCCTGAAAGGCCCTTTTCCGTGGATGGGGAACTTAGCAAATCGTAAAAGGCCTGTCAACAGTTTTTGTGTTACGTTGTCGCCACCCCAGAGTATGCATTCGTTGTCCCCTGATTCTCGCTGTGATCTTGATAGTAACCAAAGGTGATCGTGCGTTTTCGAACTCTTTCGCCCGGACACTTGTTACTGACGATCAGACATGTAAAGAAGAAAACGTAAGTGAGAAAGGCGGCAATCACCACCCCAATCAAGACGACCCACTTTCGAAAGGGATGCTCTCTTATCAGCCGAGGACTATCTTCGTAGGGTGTCTCGCGCCTATCTATTTTCCTCCTGTCCACAAACTGGGGATAAACCGCGTTCCTATAGCGGGGATCGAGATGTGTCCGCCGATCCTTGCGGCTTCGTCTATCTTTCCGCCTCCCGAACAGGCCCATGCCTCTGCGCTTCCACCCTCCCGTGTTTTTTGTCGCCTCGCAGCCTAACGCATCCGATGAAGAGAATGCAACAAGAAAAGTAGCATAACAAAATAGCCCGTCATTTATCTGCCGCCCTATAAACAAAACTAAGGATAAAGATTTAAGCTTTGAAAACACCAACGGTAGTATGTGAGCGTTTTGAGTCCCCGCCCCAGCGGGACTGCTCTGCTATGGGGCCTCAGACGCATTTTTGAGCTAGCAGTGTCGTGTCTCAAAAGAACGTCAAAATAGTCGTTAGGAGCTTAAAGCCTTTTCCGAACGACATTGAGCGTTTTTGGGCACGGAGTGAAGCTATGCGCTATGAGATGGCAGCCGAGTGACGCGTCGAGAATCACAAACTGCTTGAGGGCTTTAGCCCGAGTTTAGCGCAAGGGTTGCGCCTGACGCATTGAACAGACACACTCCGTGCTGTGATTTAGCGGAGCGAAGTTGATGTCCCGAAAATGCTCACGGAGCAAGGAAAATGGCTTTTGGGCGATTCCATATTCTTGGAACAAACTCGAGGGACACAACACTAGGCTCTTATTTGGTTGTCATAACCCAAACTCCAAGCCAGTTCTGTGGCTGGGTTTCTATCAGTATCGGACATTTATTGGCATAAGCGGCTGCAGCCGGGTCCAGGTTTTGGATGGTGGAAAATATCTCCAGGGCCTCAGAAAAATCACCTTTGTAAAAAGAGGCCAATCCTTTGGCAAAGATGCTTAAAGCATCCTTTCGAGCCTCGTATTCTTCAGCAAACATAGGTTCGTACACCGTAACCGGTTCCTTTCGGCCTACAACTGCAACCCGTGCAAGCTCCCTCACAGCCAGGGCGTCTCGAAGCAACTCCCGTGTCGATTGTGAGAGCATCGTGTATGTGCCGAACTGCTTGTTTGCTCCCTCCAGACGCGCTGCAAGATTTACGGCGTCACCCAGCATGGTATAATCGAACCTGGTGTGTGAGCCCAGGTTGCCGACTACCGCAGGGCCCGTGTTGATGCCGATTCGCATGAACATATCCTTTCCGATTCGTTTCTTAAATCCTATCCGCAACTTTGCTAGATTAGCCTGGCAGCGCAGTGCGGCGCGAACAGCCTTCGTGGCGTGTTCGGGCACTTCCAGAGGTGCGTTCCAAAAGGCTATAATAGCGTCGCCTTCGTACTTATCCACGGTTCCGCCTTCTTCCTGGATGACGTTGGTCATGGCTGATAGATAATCGTTCAAAAGTACTGTTAGTTCCTCGGGATCCAGCCCCTCGGAAATGGAAGTAAAACCTTCGAGGTCCGAAAAGAAGATTGACAGGATTCTCCGTTCACCACCTAATTTCAAACGCTCCGGGTGCTGGATGAGCTGCTCGATGACATTCGGGCTGAGGTACTGTTTGAAAGCACTTTTGATAAAACGCTTTTGACGTCCCTCTGTCGTGTAGTTGACTACAAGTGCTATGGAAATTGAAAAAACTACAGCAGTTTCCTGAACCACCGTTGGCAGCCAGAAACCATTTGCATATGATCCCAGGGCAAAAAAGACTGGTGCGAGAACAAATATTGCACTGACTGCCACGCTTCCCACGGCACTTCTGAAGAAGCAGGCCGATGCTGCACAGGCCAGTGCCAAAACGACGACCAAGATTACAGTCAACATGAATGGGGCTTGGCATATAAAATCTCCAGAAAGAAAGTTGTCGAGCATGGTAGCCTGAATCTCAACGCCAGGATATACGCCACCGACCGGCGCAGAACGAAGGTCATACAGACCAGGCGCTGAAAACCCGAAGAGCACATATTTGTCCTTGAAAGCCTGTTTGTCACCTATGGTGGGATCTTCACCTGAAATGCTACGAATCTCGGATTGAAGTATCGCGGCTGCGCTGTATGCCTTGTGTGTACCAGATGGGCCACGGTAGCGTAAAATAACGTTGCCTTGCCGATCTATGGGAACAACTTGTGCGCCGATTCTAAGCTTGCCTGGCTCTATCTGCATTAGGACTTTGGGATTTGCGGCCAAATAAACCCCCAGACCCAATGAAGGTAAGACCTTGCCATCAAAGACGCCAAATAGTTTAACCCTTCGGTAGATTCCG
>JBFEUB010000148.1:0-8868 GCA_041547605.1 Desulfobacteria bacterium | reverse complement strand
TATTCTGACAACCGCTATAGCAGTGCCCGAAAGGCACTGCCCTCAGGGAGGAGAGATAAATGTAAAAAAATAGAATACAGCGCAGCAAACAAGCACGGCTATCAGGTTCCAATGTCCGTTGTTTTCCAAAAGAAGGCTCCATTTGAAAAACGATAATGCCCTCCAGTCAACCCCTTTAAACGTCGGCATGAACCGTTTTACCTCACGGCAATAATTTTCATATGCTTCCCCAAACAGCATCCGCAACTTTTCTTCCTCGCGTTTTACGCGGTTTACCACATAAAAGTAATACAGAATGACAAAGATGAGGATGACCAAAATATTTCCGGTAAGGACCACAAAGCCGAGTAATAAAAAAAAACGCCCAATGTACATCGGATTTCTCGTCAGCATATAAAGCCCTTTAACACCGAGTGTTCGATTTTTGTCCAAGGAAGCGAAGCACCAGAGCTGAATCAGTTCACCGAACAGACTCAGAGTGAGACCAAAGAAAAACCAAGAAGGCTCTATCTGGGGAATCAAGATCAGAAAGAAGACCAAGAAAAGCGGATACCGAAGTTTTAGCAAAAACGATCTTAGCCCTGTGTCATTAAAGACTTCATGAATACGATTCACTATATCGAGCACACTGTCTTCCTTTGCTATTTTTAGGCCGCGAGGCAAGATTCCCGGAGTTTCAAACCCTGATCACGCAGACCCCAAGAACGATGTCCTAACGTGCCTAATCATGTCACGGATCAACTTTGTTGCCCTCCCAGGCAGCCATAGACTGCTCATGGTCTCGCCCATGGCAAGCCTTTTTTTCTCCTCATCGTTGATAAGTTCGGGATTAAGCTTTCCCTTGACCTTTACAAAGCCCATCCAGTCTATGCTCTCCAGGATATCCTTGAGCTTGCCCGGGGAAGGGATCCAAAGGCATGATGCAAAGTCCACTAGGTATGGAACTCCATTAGCGTCTATGCCGTAATTCCTCCTGTTCCTGAGGTCCAAATGATAAACCCCTCTTCGGTGTAACTCTTCGATGATCTTTGAAAGCTTCTTATAATAAAGGGCATCTGGCTTATGTGTTGTTGTTTTAAGGTTTTCTCCTCCCATGTAGGATGTAACGAGGGTGTACCTATCTGGCCTTTTGAGGAGCTTTGGTATGCCAGATATGCCTTTTAGCCTTGAATAGATAAAAGCCTCCCAGGAGACAAGCGCTATCCCCATCATACGCACAAACCAAATCCTGTTCCTGTAAGTCTTTTCCACAACGTATCTGCCATCAAGTCGCATCAATGAAACATCAGGCCCATAGATGCGCCTTTTTTTTAAGGCCATTTGTGTCATGCCGGTGCAATCATTTCACTGAAGGCGGACTGCTTTGTCTGCCACGCCTGCTTTCATAGTTATGGCATCGTACCCAACTGTCTACAAATAACCGCTGACCCCTCAGATTTAATGCTTCAGTTGTCTATCGGCCTTGCCTCATCAATCAGCATAATGGGTATGTCATCCCTAATTTCGTAAAGGAGCTTGCACGTATCACAGATAAGTCCGTCTCTGGCTTCATTTAAATAGATATCCCCTTTGCACTTCGGGCAGGCCAAAATATCCAATAACTCCTGACTGATCCCCATTTCTTTAACTCCTTTCCAAAGAAAACGGTTGAGTCGTTGAGAAGTCGAGTCGTCGAATAGTCGGGGGGTCCGAGGTCATTTGCCTCTGGCTGCTGGATACTGGATTCTTGATATTCGTTTCAGCTTCCTTTACATCCGAAATCTGCATTCTGCCATAAAGTGTGTCTTCTCAAGCCATGAGGCCCAATCCAGAGCCAAACCCACATTCGGCATATTCATACGTCTACAAATAACTACTCAACTACTTAACCACTCAACTATTTTACTATCTCCTTGATCCACTCGTACTCTCTACGAAGACCCTCTTGAAGTTGAACCTTCGGCTTGTACCCCAGCTTTTCTTGTGCCTTGGTCATGTCCGAAAAAGTATGCCGCACGTCCCCCTTTTGTCTCCCCTCGTAACGGACGTCAGTTTCCCGGCCCGCAATCTCGTGTATGATCGGAATAACCCGATTCAAACTAATACGCGAGCCCCCGCCAATATTAAATACTTCTCCTGGTGAAGCTTTTTCGAAAGATAGTCTGTTGGCTTCCATAATGTCATCCACATGCGTGAAGTCTCTGCTCTGTTCACCGTCACCATATACCTTGATGGGTTTATTCTCCAACACCCATCTGAAGAAGCGGTGAAAGGCCATATCTGGCCTCTGCCGTGCCCCATAAACCGTAAAATATCGGAGTGACACTGTTGGAATACTGAAAGCCTTATAGTACAGATAGCAAAGATGTTCCCCTGCCAACTTGGAAACCCCATATGGTGAAACAGGACAGGGCATGGAATCCTCTCTCATGGGCAGGGCCGCGGTATCCCCGTAAACCGAAGACGACGAAGCATATATGAATTTCTTGACCGGACAACCCCGGCATGCCTCAAGCAGCATTTGCGTGGCAAGAACATTATTGTCGGAATAAATTTTAAAGTCTCGCCCCCAACTCGCCCGCACGCCCGCCTGGGCGGCTTGGTGAAAGACCACATCAACCCCGTCTAGAATTTTTACCAGGTTGAGGCCTAAGAGATTTCCTTCAATGAATTCAAAATCTCGATTTTTTCTCATATCGGCAATATTTGCTTCTTTTACGGATCTTGGATAGAAATCTAAGAAGCTGTCTACGCCTATGACCCCCAACCCCTCTTTCAGTAAATATTCACATAAATGCGAACCGATAAACCCGGCTGCCCCTGTCACCAAAGCTTTCAAATCAATTCTCCTTCCAGCTCTTTTATCAGCTATTATGGAAGCCTGGCAAGACTTTCCGCTTCCAAACCCTTCACCTTCCTTTGCCAATGAAAACAATTCGCAGTGATCATAGTTCGGTGATCATGCAGGAGGGCTATCAGGCAGTGATGCCATGACCTGAGTTTGCAAATAGCTTTCAAAGGCTTCTGTCTCATCTTCAAACGAGATCGAAATGGTCAAGACCATCAGCTGGGGAACTAATGGAATCGGGGTCTGGATGTTGATGTAATCTTTCTCGGTAGTTATTATGTTATCCGCTTTCAAGGCCCTTGCCCTTTTCCAAATACGCCTGATATCCGTGTAAGAATACCGGTGATGGTCTGGAAACGAAAAGAAGCCTGCAATATCGCCTCCAAGCCCAGAAACGGTCTCGCGAAAGCTGTCATTTCTGGCAATACCAGAAAACAGGAAAAGCTTTTGCCCCTTCAGTACCTCTAAATCGAGGGGTTCCTTTCGTCCAGGCGTGAAAAGCCCATCAGGGAAGTGCACACACCTGAAAATAGGACGTCCGGGAGCATGTTTCATGAGCGGGTTCAATCCAGCCAAGCCATCGTCCCCCTGCCACCGGGTGAGTATGAAGGCACTGGAACGTTTGACCTGCTCGACAGGTTCCCGCAATGTGCCCCTTGGAATGCAATAACCGTTGCCAAGAGGTCGAAGGCTGTCTAGAAGCAATAGGTCTAAATCCCTTTTCAAAGGCAAATGCTGAAATCCATCGTCAAGGACCAAGACCGCTACGCCGAACTTTCTAATGGCCCATCTGCCTACCCGATGTCGGTCCTTTCCTACGAGCAAAGGAATATCCCTTAGCTTAGAAGCCAACAGTTGCGGTTCGTCACCTGATGCCCGCAGGTCCATAAATATGGTCTTGCCATCTGAGACAATTCCTCCAGAACGTTGTGCATAACCACCGTACCCCCTGCTGATGACAGCGACCTTTAGCCCAAACCCTTTCAGTAAGCCTGCCACGTATTGCACCATGGGCGTCTTTCCAGTGCCACCCACGGTTATGTTGCCAATCGACACAACTTTACACGGAAGGCTCTTATGCTCAAGAATACCCTTCTCGTATAGACCTATTCTAAGCCCTACCGCGAGTTTATATACTTGGGAGCATGCGTAAAGCCCCCATTCGAAGGGCGATGGAAACTTCGGAGTTGCGACATCTCCTTGGGTCATAACCTTTTGTATGGCATCTCGGATCACGGAAAAGCCCGTAACGCAAACGATGTTTAGTTTGTGTTGATTAGCAGGATGGTGCCGACACATGCAAATATCATGTTAGCCAGCCAAGCCGCTATCACTGGTGGCAATATCCCGCCATACCCCAACGACAAACAGAAGCTGTGAAGGGTCCAATAGAGAAAAGCCATCCCCAGGCCACAGAAAATATTTCCAGCAAGCCCTTCCTTTTTTTTCCTCCAAAAGGCTAAACTAGACCCCACAATAGCCATGATTACACAAACAAGGGGAAAAGCTATCTTGGCGTTGAGGTCTACCCTATAAGCTGTAGCATCGTATCCTTCTTGTTCCACCCCCTGAATGTAAGCGGATAGCTCACTGTAATTCATTTCTTCACACTTCTTCGCAACCATCTTCAGGTCTTCGGGAACAAATTCAAGGTTAAGCTGACTTTTTTTTCGATAGGTTACTCTGTAGCTTCTGTCGTCTTTCACTATCTCCTGCTCGACAACATTGAATAAATCCCATCCTCCTCCGGTGTAAACGCCCTCTTCAGCATCAATCCGTTTTATCAGAACAAAGTCCTGGTCAAAATAGCTCAGTGTTATGCCAAATATTGTCTCATCAGAGGGTTTAAAATACGTAATATGGGAAATAGATTGATTTCCTTTGATCCAGATATTCTTTTCTCTGGAAGTAACCGCAGATTCCTTCTTGACTTCACTGTACCATATCTTATTTGCCCTCCCTATGGTTATTGGAACCAACACCTCGGAAAAGAAAAAAAGAAAGCCAGTAAATATGAGCCCCACAACGAGGATAGGCTTAAAGACATAGAAAATACTCACTCCACTGCTTTTCAGGGCTACTATCTCATTGTTGTTGACCATCAGGCCAAAGACTATGAGCACGCCTAGCAATAGCCCCACTGGCGTTATCTGCGAGACTATAAACGGAACCCTGAGTCCAAAAAAAACAAGCGCTCTCGAAATAGGCAACTTGGCCTCCAGAAAATCGTCGATCTTTCCAAAAAAATCGACAGCCACGTATATGCCAACAACAGAGACTAGAACAACACAAAAATACTTCAGTAATTCCTGAGCTAGATGCTTCTGAATTATTGTTATAAAACCCACCTTTCCGATCTTCATCCTATCCGCGCTATCTCATAAAGAATATACAATACCCTGAGGGGCTCCTTTTAATTTCTATTGGCCACATAAATTGGAGACCCCTGCAGTCCCGACAAATCGGGAAAAGGAATGCGCTCGCTGTTGCAGTCCAAAGAAGCTGCGTGATATCCAAACAGAAACTCGTAAAAGCCCTGCGAAGAGAGAAAAGACTCTTTATGGATGGGCACTACTCAGAGCACACAAACCTTTGCCGCATGAATATCCTGGGCAATAAGGAAATTCCTTTCAGGGGGCGTTCTTTTGCACTTGACATAAGCAGATATAAGCCGACAGCCCCGATCACCAGGTTGGGACCCCACATGCATAAAACGGGCGGACATATCCCTGCCTCACCCAAAACCCAGCCTGCCGACAGAAGGATGTAGTAAGTGAGAAAGAAAAACAGACCAAGTACCATCCCAAAAGATCGCTTTGCAGACCTTGATTGAATCCCCAGGGGGACCCCCACAAGCCCAAAGACGAAACATGCGAAAGGAATGGAGAACTTCTTGTAATATTCCATTGACATCAGATAGTACTTGGCATTTTTTTCGGTAACTTCTCTCAAACTGCTGCTTAACTCACCCAAGCCCATCTCCTTTCTGCCTTTTTGGGCGTGTTTTTTTGCAGACAGAACCTGTGCGAGTTCAAGGTTAAAATCGTATGTATCAAAGTTAACAGAATGTGCAGCTTTATTCTCTTGATCTACCGCATTGATAATCCCGTTGAACAGTCTCAACTGAAAGGCAAGGCTATCTGGATCCCAGAAAAGCTTACCGTAGGGAGCAACAACAGTGCTTACGGTTCCTGCAGTCTGCCGGTCTTCAACAAAAATGTCGCTGAGGGCCTTGTCCCGTGCATCAATTTTACCCACATACAGCATGACGTCCTTGAAACTGTCATTGAATGTCCTCTCTTTTAGCCCCATGTCAACATTCGATTTGGCGGTCTCAAACAACACCGCCTTGAAAGAAAGCCTTCCCCAGGGCGACCCGTATATACACATAAAACCGGTCACCAAGAACCCGAGGAGACAAAAAACAAATACAGGAGGAAGAAGGCTATAGATGCTGAATCCGCCCGCTTTCAGGGCAATGACCTCATTGTCATGTGACAGTCTCAGGAAAGCAATTAGCACCCCCATCATGACCGACATAGGAACAACAAAGACTAAGAAAGAGGGGATGGAGCAGATCAACATGAGCAGGACAGAGGAAAAACTCACCCCATGGTTCACGATCAGGTCCGTAATCTTCACGATCTTCGCCATCAGGAAAATAAAGGTAAACAAGATTAGGTTGACGAGAAAGGGAGGTATCATCTCCCTAAAGATATATCTGCTGACAATGCTATTGACTTTCATGATACGGTATCACGCTTCAGAAAGGCCCTTGCGAAAGAGAGAGCTATGTGCCCCGAGTTATCGAACGCCAGAGGAGCCATGCCCCCTTCGCGAGGCAATATAGAAAAGACAAACAGTATCAAGGCACAACCAAAAACGACATGACCCAGCCGTCCGGTATGAGCTTCAATAGACGGATCATGGAAACAAAGCCCGGGTTGGGTCAAGTAATTAAGTCAGAAGCCGGACGTCTCCAGGACCATTCACCTTCAGCGTCGTGGCCTCTCCAGCCGGTCTCAGGTTGTTATTCTCAAATTGCATATTGTAAAGCTTGTGATACTCGCCGTTCAAGGCTAAGAGATCTTCGTGTCTGCCTTCCTCCACAATCTTTCCATCCACAATGACAACAATTCGGTCAGCATTCCGAATAGTTGATAACCTGTGAGCAATCACAAATGTCGTACGACCCTTTATCAGGTTCTCAAGTGCCTCTTGAACCGCCAGCTCTGACTCACTGTCCAAGGATGATGTAGCCTCATCCAGAATCAGGATAGGTGCGTTCTTTAACAGGGCACGGGCAATGCAAATGCGCTGCTTCTCGCCTCCTGAAAGACGCACCCCCCGTTCGGCAACAACGGTATCGAACTTGTCCGGGAAGTTCTGGATGAAATCATAAGCGTTTGCCGCCTTAGCAGCTGCAATGATATCGTCATCTGAAGCATTCAGATTACCATAAGCAATATTGTCACGAATCGTGTCATTAAAAAGCATGGGATCCTGCGTCACAATGCCTATCTGATCACGAAGTGATTTTATGGCCACATCCCGGATATCTTGCCCATCGATAAGAACCGCCCCTTCAGTCACATCGTAAAAGCGAGGAATCAGATTCGCCAAGGTGCTCTTACCCCCTCCGCTCATGCCCACCAGGGCCAAAGTTTCGCCTCTTTTGGCCTCAAGGTTTATGTTCTTCAGAACCATCTGCTCGCCATACCTGAAAAACACGTTATGAAAAACCACCGTGTGTTGTCCGGGCTTGAGTCTCAGGGGGTCCTGTCGCTCTTTAATATCCGATTCGATATCGATAATATCGTAGACGCGCACTGCTGCAGCCAGCCCTTCCTGGATGACATTGTTCAGTTTACTGATCCTTTTGATCGGCTGATAAAACATAACCAGTGATGCCATAAAAGAAAAGAAGGTGCCAGCCGTTGATGTTCCGTTGATCACCTTGGAGCCGCCATACCAAATGATGAGGGCAATAGCGACGCCACCCAGTAGTTCCATGACAGGCGATGACATTGAGCGGACTATTGCCGTCTTCATTTCGTACCTAAACAACCGGCGAGTATTTTCAAAAAAACGCCTGATTTCATGCGCTTCCATTCCAAAAGCTTTCACGATTCTCGCACCTGTAAAGGTCTCAAGAAGGCGCGAACTCATATCAGCCATGGCTTCTTGGCGCTTGGTGGTCAATTTGCGCGTTCGTCTGCCGAAACCCACAATCGGAATCACGGCTACGGGTAAAACGGTGACCGCAACAAAAGCCAGCTTCCAATCTAGGTAAAAAATGACGCAAAGTAGCCCTAAAATGGTAAAGAAATCTCGCAGTGCCCCTGCGACAGCATCAGAAACCATACCCTTGACAACATTTACGTCGTTCATAATCCTCGCCATAAGGACGCCGGTCTCATGTTTCTGAAAAAAAGACAATGACAACATCTGTACGTGACCGTATAGCTGGTCACGCAAGCGTTTGATGATGCCATGACCCACATAATTCATAAGATAGTCCTGTCCAAAGACGAATACCCCTTCCAACACGTAAACAGCCAGGATGACGAAAGGGAGGATTTCCAACATCTTCATGTCTTTTTTCACAAAGATTTCGTCCACGACCGGCTTCACAATATAAGCTTTCAGAGGGGTCAGCGCTGCCACTGCCATCATGCACAACATGGCAAAGAACAGGCGAAGCCACTGGGCTTTTACCAGCATTAGAATTCTACGGCATATGCCAAGCAAATCTGCTTCACTATTCCTTTGCACGGTCGATATCTCACGCAGAAAAGTAGACTGTCCCAGACCCTAAATGAGCGGATCGAGGATGCCCCAGATCCAAGGCGTCGAGGGTGAAGCCGTCCCGATTCATCGGGACTGGAGACGGGGTGTCATCCCGCTAAAAGCGGCAAGGGTAGACAAAATGAAGACCCGAAAAAAGAATCATAGTCCGCTCATGGAGGAGATACAAAATTTTAAGTAGAGCCAAGAATGAACTTTAATTTCAATATGATTCAATGTTTCTTCATTTTGTT
>JBFEUB010000147.1:0-8943 GCA_041547605.1 Desulfobacteria bacterium | reverse complement strand
TGCCTGAGAGTCTTTGAGCATGCCCAGTACGCTGTAAACCTTGGTTGCTTCGATCGCTTCTTCAAAGGTGATGGGGGGCAGGATCGTAGCCAGACGTTTTGCCAGCATGGTCTTCCCTGCCCCGGGCGGGCCAATCATTATCACGTTATGTCCCCCTGCTGCTGCTACCTCCAAAGCCCGTTTGACATGCTCTTGGCCTTTAACGTCACAGAAGTCTATCTCATCTGCGTGAGTCTCGTGAAAAATGGTTTCAACATCGACAGATTCCGGTCGTATGGGTTTTAGGCCGCTCAGAAAATCTACCAGCGCGCCCAGGGTGCCAACAGGGAGAACTTCTATACCACCTACGACGGCTGCTTCAGGAGCATTCTCTTTCGGGAGAATCATGCCTCGAAAGCCCGAATCCCTAGCCAACAAGGCCACTGGGAGCGAGCCACGTACTGGTTTGATACGTCCGTCAAGAGAGAGTTCGCCCATGATCAAATACTCGGTGAGCCGGCCCTGTGACAATATCCCCGTGGCAGCCAAAATGCCGAGCGCAATCGGAAGGTCAAAACCTGTCCCCTCCTTCTTGATATCGGCGGGTGCCAAGTTGACCGTGATGCGATCGTCTGGAAATCTGTAGCCTGAATTGTTTATGGCGGATTTTACTCGGTCTTTACTTTCCTTGACAGCAGCTTCCGGAAGGCCCACCGTGGTGAAGGTGGGCAGTCCCTGCCTGATGTCAACCTCTACCTCCACGGTGTAGGCATCAACCCCGAGGACCGCACTGCTTAAGACTCTGGAAAGCAAGATCTCCTCCGTACATAAAGGTACTGGAAAGCCTGTTGCGAGTCATGGGTCTCACATCAGGATTCATTCAAGCTTTGGGCTGGAACACGAAAGGCGCAACCGATACGAAACCAGTCGTACCATTTTGCCATCACATCAGCTTCGAGTGCAACGAACCGGCCTCTAATTCCCCTTATAACACAGCGATTTTTCACCGCTTAGCAAAGACCCCCCATGAAGGCAAGCATTATGTGAATCTCTACGATAAATGCCGCTGATTGGCATGAGAAAGTCCGGAACGGCGGAATATTGTTGCAAAAAAGACACAACTTTTGTATAGGGCGTGTATCTTTCTACACATCAAAGCAAGGTGGGGATACCAGGCGCACATTGCGCTTTAGAAAAGGGCGCGGCAACGGTCCAACTTTCTCGATTATATTCAAAAGGTTGTTTAGCGGGCTGAATGCCCTTCTGTTGATTTTTTCTTTTCTGGTATGGCTATTGCTACAAGAGAATAATACGGTTTTAAGAACCAGTTCATCACGGACTCTCTGTTTAAGACAATGATACATAGATCATAAGCTAATTAGTGCCCATCCATAAATAACGTGACAAGTTTTGGGCGCAGCGTAAGTTTCCAATTCATAAATGAGGGGTTTTTTTGATGAGCAAGGCCGCACAAGGGTTTTCTTTGAGGTGGACAGATAATACTCCGCAGACGGAAACCCATGGAGAACGCCGCTCATCGGAAAAAGGGCCATTTATGGATGGAAACTAATTAGGATACTTGACATGCACACCTATCAGCGAACCTTGGCCCAGCAGGTACAATGCACCGGCATCGGGCTTCACTCAGGCAAAAAAGTCAACGTAAGAATCAAACCCGCGCCAGTGAACCACGGCATAAAATTTCTCAGGACCGATTTGCTCCACAAGCCGGTTATAAGCGCCCATTTCCGAAATGTTATCGATACTAGCCTCGCAACCACTTTGGGAGCAGATGGCGTCATTATCTCTACCATTGAGCACCTGATGGCCTCTTTCGCCGGGCTCTCCATCGATAATGCCCTGGTGGAGATGGATGCCTATGAAGCCCCCATCATGGACGGCAGCGCCCAGCCGTTTACATGCATGTTACAAGAAGCCGGTATCAAGACCCAGTCGGGCAGGCGTTATACGTTTGTCGTAAAGAAACCCATTGAGATGGAAGAAGATGACAAAAAGGTTGGGCTTTATCCCTCAGATGCTCTTAAAATTAGCTACACCATAGACTTCGACCACCCTCTTGTAAAGCGTCAGTCATATACCATTGCGCTAACTGATAGCCTTTTTGAAAAAGAGATTAGCCGGGCCAGAACATTTGGGTTTTTGCACGAAGTCAATTATCTGAAGCAAAATGGATTTGCTAGGGGTGGCTCCCTGCAAAACGCCGTGGTGCTCGACCATGACGGAATATTGAACCAGGAAGGCCTCCGCTATGAAGACGAGTTCGTCCGTCACAAGGTGCTAGACTGTATTGGTGATCTTTCCTTGCTCGGTATGCCCTTTATCGGCCACATCGTAGCTCACAAATCCGGGCACGCCCTAAATCATGCCCTGTTAAAAAGATTCATCAACCACAAGGCATGTTGGGAAACTGTGCAGGCCCCGATTGTCTCGCCTTAACAGGCCCCGTATTTGTCTCCCCTTAAATCTCTTGCAATTTTAGACCTATTTGGTTATTTTGAACCTCCTTGTAGCAAGCCCGCTTGAATTCCGTGTCCCGGACCCCCGAAGGAGGATGCAACAAGGGCAAGCTGGAGGGGATCTTCGCCTAACCCCGCAGATACGCGCCTGAGTTCATCGAGATCAAGCTGCGGGCAATGAGCTATTGCAGTGTAATCCCATGCAAAAAAGAATGCTGATATTCGCACTCTGTTTATTTTTGCTCCTTTCCAGTGCGGCTTGGGGGCAGGATGCGAGGATAACCGATGTCATTGTCACGAACACCAGAGATGATCTGATATTGTTCTTTAGGGTACAGGACTGTTTTACCCAGGACCTAGAAAAGGCGATCTTGAGTGGCGTTCCCACGACTTTTACTTTTTTGGCATCCCTTGACCAAGTTCGCAATTTTTGGAAAGACAAAAATATGGCCAGCCTGGAAATCCGCCACACGGTCAAGTACAATAACCTGAAGAGTGAATTTGAGGTTACACGCAGCGAACATAGTGAAAAATCCGTGATTGTCAGCACCCTGTCTGAAGCCAAGAAGATCATGGCGGAAGTTGAGAATGTCAGGATTGCTGAGCTTAAATCCCTTGAGCGGAATTGCCATTATCAGGTCAGCGTAAAAGCAGAACTTAGCAAGATCACCCTTCCGTTCTATCTGCATCATGTATTTCGGTTCTTCCTGTTTCTTTGGGATTTTGAAACGGACTGGCACACGACAGACTTCATATACTGAGACCGCATTCCCATGACCCAAATATCAGAAGAAGAGGCTAGGCGCCGCAAGCGTGAACGGATCATCATGCTGATCCTTGTGATGGCAGTGGGCATCATCTCCTATGCAGAAACCAGGGTGCTTCGCTTTGGGGCAGGACTGCCCATATCCAACACGGTGGTTATGTTCATCCTCATCAATATCAACATGCTTGTGTTGCTGCTGTTGATCTTCCTGGTGTTCAGAAACATTGTAAAGCTTCTTTATGACCGCAGGCGAAAGGTCATGGGTGCGAAGCTGCGAACCAAGCTTGTGATCGCATTTGCCGGCCTTTCTTTGATTCCAACCATCCTGCTGTTTTTCTTTTCGGTCCAATTCATCACCTCCAGCGTGGCATTCTGGTTCAACGTACCTGTAGAAGACTCCCTGGAAAAATCTTTAGACCTTGGTAAATATGTCTATAAACGTGCCACTGAAAGCAATCGTTTTTATCTGGAACGGCTCGCTTATCAAATCGTACGTAGGAATTTGCTGGAGGGGGAAAATAGAAAAGCCTTAGCCCGCTATATCGAAGTCGCCCAGAGAGCTTTTAATATCCATGCGATCGAAGTCTATTCTACCCGCTCGGAGCGCTTGGCAATCGCCTTAGATGCAGAGATGGAAGGGACTCCATTTAGTGCGGTGTCAGCAGATGCAATAAGAAAGGAATTTCATGGGGTCAACTTCGCCACCCTGTCAAGTCATCACCCTTTGGGAGAAATCGTCAGAACCCTTGGATGCATTCCGTCTAATTCGGGGCCGGATGAAGCCATTGGTGTGGCTGTTGTCACCACCCTTATTCCAGCCAGCCATTCAGAGAACTTGGCTGCTGTTTCCCGCGGCTTTGATCAATACCAGCAGATGAAGATGATGAAATGGCCCATTCAGGTCAGTCACCTAATAACACTCTCCATTGTGGCCTTGCTGATCATATTCTGTGCCACCTGGTTTGGATTTTACTTGGCAAAGACGTTGACGATTCCCATCCAAGAACTGGCCGAAGGAACACGGCGCGTGGCTGAAGGAGATCTGAATTTTACCATTGATAAGGGTACTGATGATGAAATGGGTACGCTTGTCAATGCGTTCAACAAGATGACGCGTGATCTGAGGGCAGGTAAGCAGCAGCTTGAGTTGTCTGCCCGCCAACTCAAGGAACGAAACCTTGAGATTGAACAGAGGCGACTTTATATGGAGACGGTCTTGAGAAATGTCTCAACCGGTGTCATTTCGCTCAATGCTTCGGGCTTCATTTCCACGATAAACAAGTCAGCAGAAAAGATGCTCGGGGTTAAAGCGGAACAGGTGCTAAATCGAAGCTACAAAAAGATTCTAAGTCCTGAATACCTGGCATTGGCCAAAGACTTGCTGGAAGATCTGGAAAACAGCCCCGAGAACTCGGTCGAAAGACCCGTCAGGCTTGCTATCAATGAGGCGGCCCGCGCCTTCATGGTCCACGTCACAGCCATTAAAGACGACAAAGATCGTTACATGGGAATGGTCGTTGTGTTTGATGACCTTACTGAAATCGAAAAGGCCCAGAGGATGGCAGCTTGGCGTGAGGTCGCGCGGCGCATTGCCCATGAGGTAAAAAACCCCCTCACGCCTATAAAGCTTTCTGCACAAAGACTCAGGCGGAAGTATGGTGATCAGATTGTAACCGACGACTTGGTGTTCATGGAGTGTATCCAGACCATCATTGATCAAGTAGATCAAATAGGAAACCTGGTGAATGAATTTTCCGCCTTTGCCAGACTTCCAGCAGCAACCCCCCAGCCGTGCTACTTGCCTGACATTGTTGAAGATGCTGTAGCTCTTTATCGGGAAGCCCAGCCCGACATCTCTTTTGAAATGCGCTCAGAGCCCGATATCCCACAGCTCAATTTAGACCGAGAGCAGATGAAACGTGTGATGATCAACCTGATTGACAATGCTGTTGGCGCCATGAACGGCAGGGGGGGTATCGGGGTGGCATTGAGCTATGATACAATACTCAAAATTGTGAGGCTCGAACTGAGTGACACGGGAACGGGAATACCACCAGAAGATAAAATTAGGCTTTTTGAACCCTATTTTTCAACTAAGAAGACAGGCATGGGGCTGGGGCTCTCGATTGTCAACACCATTATTGAGGACCATAACGGGTTCATCCGGGTGCAGGACAATCAACCAAGGGGAACGAAGTTCATTATAGAACTGCCAGCATAACAATTGACGATTGGCCATTGAAGCACGACGCATATCGACCTTCCATAGAGAACTGGGTATCCGGTATTGAAAGACGCAATATTTTAGCTCCCGGCAGTGCCGAGAATGCGCTCGCTGTTGCAGTTCAATCGGCAATAGGCAATTGAAGGAGTAGTAACATGTTTCCAACGATATTAGCTGTTGATGATGAAGCCACCATACTTCAGTCGCTGAGCGGCATCCTTTCCGATGAGGGCTTCGAGGTTTTGACCGCCTCGAACGGGTACGAAGCCCTGAAGATCATAGAACAGGAATCTCCCGACTTGGTCCTTTTGGATATTTGGATGCCGGGGATCGACGGGATAGAAACACTTCAAGAAATCAAGAGAACCAATCCTTTTCTTCAGGTGATCATCATTTCTGGCCACGGTACCATTGAAACTGCCGTCAAGGCCACGAAATTGGGTGCTTACGATTTCATCGAAAAGCCGCTCTCCATTGAAAAGGTTATCGTGACGATTAACAATGCCCTGCACTTCCGACAGCTCGAGGAGGAGAATCGTTTTCTGCGGAAGAAGACCCTCGAAAGACATTCGATTACCGGAAATAGTCCCACAATCCAGGCCCTGAAGAAGCAAATTGCCATTGCTGCACCCACCAATGCGTGGATATTGATCATGGGGGAAAACGGGACTGGAAAGGAACTTGCAGCCCGCACCATTCACCAAATGAGCCAGCGTGCGGACAAGCCGTTGATTGATGTGAACTGCGCTGCCATACCGGATGAGCTGATAGAAAGCGAGCTCTTTGGCCATGAGAAGGGGGCGTTCACCGGTGCCACCTCCAAAAAGAGAGGCAAATTTGAAATTGCCGACGGCGGCACGATATTTTTGGATGAGATAGGAGACATGAGCCTTAAGACCCAGGCCAAGATCCTTCGAATCCTGCAAGAGCAAAAATTTGAGCGGGTCGGAGGTACTCGCACGCTCACCGTGGATGTACGCGTTATAGCAGCAAGCAATAAAGACCTGGAAAAAGAAATCGAGCAAGAAACATTTCGAGATGACCTGTACTACCGGCTGAACGTGATTCCCATAGAGGTTCCCCCTTTGCGAAACCGCACTGAGGACATACCATTACTAGTAGAAACATTTTTGAAAGGCTTTCATAAGGAGGGATGCGGTGATTTGAAGACTATGACGTCTGCCGCCATTGAACACCTCAAAGCTTATCGCTGGCCAGGCAATGTCCGGGAACTAAAAAACCTCGTGGAAAGACTAGCCATTATGACAGAATCGCAAGTCATCGACGAAGGGGATATCCCCCCCTCGTATAAGCGTAAAGGGCGGATGATCTCCGACGGAGAGATGCTTGCGGTTGACTCCCTGAAAGACGCGAAGAAAGAGTTTGAGAAGGCTTACATCCTGCGAAAGCTTTCCGAAAATGAAAATAACATTTCTCAAACTGCAGACGCCATCGGCATAGAGAGGAGCCATCTGCATAAGAAGATAAAGTCCTTTGGTCTGAAACTTTGACAGGCGGGGAGTCACGACTAACAACCAGTGTTGGAGCGTGCGTGAGGGTTACCGGCGGATCTCTCAGAGGAAAAAGGCTTTACGCTTTACGGGGGTTGAAGATCCGCCCTACCTCGGACTACTTGCGGGAGTCAATTTTCAACATCCTTGCTGGCAGCGTGGAAAAGGCGGTTGTACTTGACCTGTTTGCCGGCACAGGCAGTCTCGGCATAGAGGCTCTCAGCAGAGGAGCAGAAAAAGCTGTGTTTGTCGACAAAGCGCCGCAGGCCCTAAAAGTGCTCCATCGAAATATTTGCACTTGCTCCTTGGAAGCCCGAAGTACTATACTGAAACGGGATATCCTGAGAGGGCTGAATTTTTTAAAATCAATCGGCCCTGCTTTTGACCTGGTATTCATCGATCCTCCTTATGAGAAGGGTCTTGTGGAACGAGCTCTGCAGCGATTGGACCGCGCCGAATCGACATCAGAAAAAGTCTGTATCGTCATAGAGCACGGCATACGAGAGATACCGCCAAATCAAGTAGCGCGTTTTGGCCTAAGTGACCAGAGGCAGCACGGGAAAACGCTTGTCTCCTTCTATAGGCCTGTGTTATGAGGCAAGTTGCTGGGTATCCGCCCATGCACGCAATACGAGGCTTTACTCAAGCGAGAGCTTTGAAAGGCATTCCTTTTTGTCTAAGGAGGGCAATTCCGCGGGACGACGGAATTGGACGGCCGTGAGGCTGCCCGTCAGGGCCAGGGGCATAGGTGCTTCGGGTGAAGCCCTGGTGCTGATTGGACTCAAGGGGATGTGGTGCAAAGGCATGGAAGACATATGGGAAAGATAGCTGTTTATCCTGGATCCTTTGATCCTGTCACAAACGGACATTGTGATGTTGTCCACCGCGGGCTTACACTATTCGACAAGGTTATTGTTGCCGTAGCCCAAAACGGAACCAAGGACCCGCTATTTACAATCGATGAGCGCCTGGAGATGCTGGGGGAAACGTTTAAGGAAACATCGGGTGTTGAGGTAGATAGCTTTGATGGGCTCTTGGTCGACTATGTCGCAAAGCGTCGGGCAGATGCCATCTTGAAGGGCCTTCGAGCGGTTTCTGACTTTGAATATGAATTTCAGATGGCCCTGATGAACCGCAAACTAAACAAGAAGATTCAAACAGTTTTTCTCATGACAGGGTTGCGGTGGATTTTTATCAGCTCCTCAATTATCAAGGAGGCTGCCCGTTTCGGAGGAGAGACCCGTGGCATGGTCCCTGATTTTGTTTCTAAGAAGCTACGACAGAAATTCAGTGAAGCCTGATCTGCAGCGGGCAGCAAATCACTCTCCATGAATCACCGACCACTCGGGCGTTACTTATCATTCAGATGGACTTGTGGAGACTGCAAATATTCTGTAGGGTAGTTGAATTGAGAAGCTTTTCCAAGGCCGCTAAGGCGGTCTATCTCTCGCAGCCCACGGTTAGCAGCCACATCAAAGACCTAGAAAATCATTTTGATTGTAAACTTGTTGATCGCCTCGGAAGGGAAGTCATTCCCACCAAGGCAGGTAGTCTCCTTTATGATTATGCAACAAAGATTATTGCTTTGAAGAAAGAGGCCGAAAACGCCTTAACGGAGTTTCAGGGCAAGATCAAAGGACATCTGACCATCGGCGGAAGCACCATACCGGCTGGTTATATCCTCCCTCCCTTACTGGGAAAATTCAAGGAAGACTACCCTGGGGTCGTGGTCACTCTGATCCAAGGCGACACGGGCAGAATCATTATGGATACGCTGAGAGGCAATGTGGAACTCGGGATTGTGGGTGCCAAGGCCCAAGAGGCTCAGCTTTTCCAGAAGAAGATCATAGATGACGAGATGTTTCTAATTGTCCCGCGGCAACACAGGTGGGCAGCCAAACGCCATGTTGCGATGGACGAGCTTGTGAGGGAGCCATTCATCATGCGCGAACCTGGCTCCGGCACCCGCAAGTCGATGGAGCAGGT
>JBFEUB010000146.1:0-8974 GCA_041547605.1 Desulfobacteria bacterium | reverse complement strand
GCAACCGGAGCGCAACAACTCGGGCGGAGCCCTCAGACAGCTTGCAATTTTAAACGCCAGTCACATTCAAAAATCTTCTCCAAAATTGCACAATGTCGTTCGCCAAATAATATTTTCAATCATCAACGACTTGCGAGCAAAAGGAACATATTTTTGACAATCAGGCTATGCGGGCATTTCTCCTTGCAACCCATATGATTTCACCGTCTTTTGTGAGCCCCCTCGCCTCGTATTCCGGCGGGACTTGTGCTCCCTTCAGCCTCTTTGTCCTTATCTGATCGGTGAAAGTCCTGTCCTCGGCAGGTAAGAGCCTCCACGATTCCATGCCCACAACCTCGCCCCTGGAATACCCGAAAATCTCGGCAAATCTCTTGTTGGAAAATACGATCTTTCGCCCTGATCGATATAAATGCCGGTCAATGCGTCTTCAACCAGGGTACGGTACTTTTTCTCCGATTCCTGCAGCGCCTTCTCCGCCCGCTTGCGCTCGCCGATTTCTTCATTCAGGTTCTCCGCATAGACAATAAACGGATCATAAGCAATTTGTAGTCGCCGATTGCTTTCCCGCAGCGCCTCGTCCGCATGCTTCTGCTCCAAAACTCCCTTTTCTAATGCCCTGATCCTTTGTCCCAGTTCTTCAAGGGTTCGCTTCTTAGCCATCAGACCCTCGTGCGTGGTCATAAAAGCTCAATTGAGGTAAAAGCGAGAAAGGCTTATGTCTTCGTCTCAACGCGGCTGATTACTTGCGAAGGACACCTTTATCTTATTCTTGATACCGGAGTACAGTCTGTCCAACCGGAGAATATGCCTGAAAAGAGACAAGCAAATAAAGCCCATCAGGCGAAGAGCAGTTTCAGACCTGGTTTCTATGAACTCATTGAATGCGTGCTTACTCATATAAGCCGCCTTGCACGGAGTAAGCGTTACAATACTTGCTGACCTTGGCTTGTCATCAATCAGGGCCATCTCACCAAAGATCTCGCCCTCACCTAATTCTGCAAGGAGGATTTCCTTGCAATCCGGAGACTCAGCAACTACTTTTACTCTTCCTTCTATAATGCAATAGGCTGCGTCACCCTTATCTCCTTCAGCGAAAACAACCTGATCCGGATCATAAGCCTTTACTTCCTCGCAGATTGATCTCGCCTCATCTTCAGACAGCGTGGGAAAGAAATCGGCTTCTTTTTGCTTGGTGTCCGTTGGTATATCGTCAAGACTTGGTATCTCCTTATCATAACCGTCGAAAAAAAGATGAAGAGCCGGGATAGCTGTCTTGTACTTGTCATTCAAATTTCTCAACCGTTTTGGTAGAATCTTGTAAAGCCTGTAAATCAAATCATCCGCATACGGCTGATGATTTTTGAACAGGTTCTCCAGGCCTTCGCGGGTTAGCACCCCTATCCGTGTTTTTTGTTTTGCGGCTTTAACGGTAGCGGACCTTTGAACGTTGTAAAACAGGCTTATCTCGCCGAATATCTCCCCGGATCCCAATGATGCCATAGGAGATCCGTTAAGAAATACGGTCACTTCACCTTCCTTTACAAAATACATCTCTTCACCGGGCGTATTTTGCTCACAGACGATATCGCCCTTGTGGTAGATTCTGTCCTCTGCGAAAATCTGATTCAAATGTTTGTTGCTGATGGTCGCGAACAGAGCGCCACTAATGTTTTGGGAGATTAAATCCAGCTCGCTTTTGTGTATTGCGCCGGTTTCCCTCTGCACGGGTAACAGTAAATCGTCAATGTATGTTGTTAAGTTACTTTTGATTTTTTGGGGCATCTTCATAAAATCTTGAGATATCTTTCTGGCTTCATCCACGGAGAGGTGCTTTTTGTCCTGAATTTTTCTGTAGACGAGGTATTCTCTGAGCGCAGCGACATCTTCAATCCCTGCCAAAAACTGGTAGGCTTCCACTTCAATAATGTCAGGCTCTATGAAGCCTCCGGGTTCGGCACTAGATAATCTCTCTTTTCCCGTCTTGACAAAGGTCTCGTAGGATTTTTCAAGGGGACGACACTGGGCTTCATGAATCGTGGCGATATCCTCTGCCGTGAGGGGCTGAATCTGCTCGGCGGTAACGTCAAACTGATGTCCCATGCTGCGCAAAAGCTTGATAATCAGAGCATTGTTTATCCCGCGGCCCGAGACGTTACCGTGCACGTCGGCGCTATAAGCGGGTGGGCTGTGAAGCAGGTTCCCATAATTGTCGGTGGCATGAACGCGAAAGAATACGCCATTCCCGCGACACCACTTGCCGATTTTCTGAGAAGCCACCAGGGGATCTTCCCCCTCTATGTTGAAGTGACCTACATCCAAGGTTATGCCAAAATTTTGCTCTCTCACCTCTCGGGGTAAGGCATTAAATATCTCGTCCATGCATGCAATGAATACATCAGAGGTCTGTCGCTCTTTAGTCCGAGGATAGTTTTCAACGGCGACCCTGACATTGCTTCCTGCTGCCCGCTCAATTAAGTCCACGGTTCCTTTAAGGTTAGAGGTGTCAATCAGGTGGACGACCACAGATCCAGCCCCGATGTCTCTTGCCAGATCAATGGTTTCAAACATGAGCTCACGACATTTTGTGGGATCAAAAAACCGCTGTCTCCCCTTGGAGGGGTCCGTCGATGGGACATAAGGACCGACAATTGGTGAGTGGATATCAATCTTGACACCGCTCTTCAGGGATGCCTTTCTTATTTGTTCGCGCTTTTGGCTGCTCAACTCTTCTGGAAGAAGCCTGGTATAATTAAACGGGTGAAAATCAATACAGAGCTCAACGCCCTCGATGTTATCATCCTTTGCTTTTTCTATTGACAAGACGGGATCAAAGATTTTGCTTTCCCAGAAGGTTGTAATGCTGATACGTTTTGGATTCTCAACTTTTTCCCACGTGTCAATGGCTACTCTATTCTCCAAGAAATGACTATCGTATCGCCTAGCAAAATTTAAAATGAGAGAATCACGCTCTTCTGACCGGCCTTTTTCATAGAAGCCAAAATATGGGGCATGTTCATACAGCCAGCAGGCCTTGACATAAAAAAATGGCGATTCAATAAGCCTTTTGAGTGGCACTTCTTCCTGTTTCACTTTGGCAAGTGCCAATAGATGGGAGAGGGTATCTGATGAGAGATCATAGCCATACTTGACGCTGGACTTGTGCTGGGCAAGCATCATGAGAACCGTGTCTGTCTCAAGGCCCATGCTCCCCAGCAACCGACGACTCTTCTGGCAGTAGAAATCGTCTTCGCTTAGGCTTTCATTCAATACTTTATTAATGGCTACGCGGTCTTCGTCTTTGGTTACCATTTTTTCGTATGGGCTCCGTTGCCTCGAATCCGCGCCTGCAGGGAGGGTCTGTCCGCGGGGTTGAGCACCCCGATCTCAAGCTAATGAGAATCGGATTTGGGGGGATCCAGTATAGGAATGAGGGGCTTTTGTGTCAAGCGAAAACCCCTTGTAACATATGATGGTTCAAAGGTGTCCTGCGTCGTGCGGCGACACCGAAGCGACATCACGGGCATATGCGAGTGCCGTTGCTCTCTACCCTGTTTTGAAGCCTCGAACTTTTTGGTCTGTTGACCAGGCTGCTCCTTGTCCTTGCTCCCGCAGCATGGAAGCTCCCGGCAGTCCCGATGCATCGGGACTGCAATGAATAACGCCCGCTGTTGCAGTTCGAGCGCCCTCGCAGCAAGCGGCAAGGTCAGGGCCGGCTTTTTCGGTTTAATGCCAGAATGTGTTGCGGTCGGGATATTGTCTTTGTTATAGGATAGGGAAGTGATTGGCTCCTTCCGTGTATTTAAAGTCCTGCCGTACAGAGAACGCTCGTCCTTTAAGGCGTGGGGGCTTCACCCTAACGAGATAAAGGGTGACCCTGTAATCTTTGCATACTTGCGAGAAGCATCTTAAGAGAGCCAGAATGAACATGGGGCAAACGAGGGGTTCAGCATTAGGCGAAGGGGCCAAGGAGGATAACAGCAAATGAAAAGCTATCGGAAAGAATTGTGGTTTAATGTCCCTGCAAGGCGAGCCTTCATCAATATTACCCCCAAGGTTGCAGAGTGCTTGAAAGAAAGCGGGATAAAGGAAGGCTTCGTGCTCTGTAACGCAATGCACATCACTGCATCCGTCTTTATCAATGACGACGAGTCGGGACTTCATCACGACTATGACGCGTGGCTGGAAAAGCTGGCTCCCCATGAGCCTGTTTCGCAGTATCGGCATAACGTGGGTGAGGATAATGCAGATGCCCATATGAAGCGGCAGATCATGGGCCGTGAAGTGGTTGTTGCCGTGTCAGGGGGAAGGCTCGATTTTGGCACGTGGGAGCAGATTTTTTACGGCGAGTTCGACGGTCGAAGAAAAAAGAGAGTACTGGTCAAGATTATCGGTGAATGAGGAACGTAACCTCGTTATATTGTGGCGTCTTTTTCCTTGACACCCAACTTCATTTGCCCCTATATTCGAACCTTCAAAAGGTGAGTTCGTGTCAGTTCAAGCTCAAGACGTTTGTCTATGCTGAACTGCAACAGCGAGCGCATTCCCTGTAGCTTGCTGCAGGGTTGGCAAGCGAATCCAAAAATCGTACCCTTCCTTACAGTCGAAGATTCCCTGCAGCTTGCTGCAGGGAGCTCCAATTTACAATGGAAAAAGGGCTCCTTATAATGCAAAGCCTTGAATGGAACGTTCACATCCTTTGATGGCGTTGTGCTTTACGGCGATGACAAAACCCGAAGTGTTATGAAAAAGGGCCGGACAGCGCCGGGTTTACAAGGATCCGGGGATGGGCGACCCCCAGGGAGGTTTAAATGAAAAAAGCAGCTCGGTTTCTTATTGTAGCACTCATCATTGGTGGTTTTGCGGGTAAAAGTCTGGCACAAGACACAGAGAATCTGTTTGATGGTTTCTGGAAGACTATCGGAGGATCTATTGTCAAAATAAATGGAGACCAGGGCACTCTCGTCTATACACCCGTGCAATCTTGGAAAGAGTATATCGACAAAGTTGTCATAAGAAACATTCGCCAAAAGGAGAATAAATGGATAGCCGATGAATATATCGCACCCAAAGGAAGAGGGCTTTGGGCAGAAATTGCGTGGGAGCTTCAGGGAAACAGAATCATTAGAGGGGTGTTGTTTCAAGGAAAAATGGTAAGGTCTTATTATGAAAGGATAGGTGCGGTTTCGGCCACGTCTGAGATTCGTTGATCTAAAGACTTCGCTGAAAATGTTGAATGAAGGGTTGACCTTGGACCAAGGGTATCATAGCTGAATTATTGAAGCTCCGTGCAGCAAGCTACGGGGAATGCGCTCGCTGTTGCAGTTCAGACCGGGATTACGAAATCGGTGGCAGATAATGCATGCCAGCAGGTTATCAGGGACACCGACTTTGGAGAAAATTGGCAGAAGTTGAAGTTCATCAGTTTATAAGTGGCCCCACCTCACGGCAACTCGGCTTGGGAAAGGAGGACAAGAATGAGGAAACAAATTGTCATGGTGTTTTGTGTAACATCTATGCTGTTATTTTGCGGTAATGCGAGTCTAGCCCAGGACAATGAGGGCAGGTTTGGTGTAGGAGCAAGAGCGGCCTTTGTAGATTATTCAAACGATGATCGGACCTTCTCGGGGGTAGGAGAAGTTGAGTTAGAACCTGATGACGCTGTCATGTATGAGGTCAACCTGACCTATTTTCCTCATGAATATTTTTCTTTGGAATTAGGTGCCGATTATGTTGAGACAGATGTGGACGTAAATGGCGTCGGAATATCCGGGGATGGCGGTGAGATGGAACAGGTCCCGGTCCTACTGACCGGACGCTTCCATTTTTCAACCAATCCTAAGGTAACCCCCTATCTTGGAGTTGGAATCGGGTACTATTTCAATGATTTTGACAGTAATCGTGATTCACCTGACGTTGAGGTTGACGACAGCATTGGATTCCATGTCAACGGCGGGATCGAAGTTTTTGTTGCAGATGATGCTGCAATCAATCTTGATATCAAATACATATGGAATGAGATTGATGTAGACCTTCCTGGTTCTAGTGATGAGGAATTTTATTTGAATCAATTCGTCACCGGGATTGGCTTCAAATATTACTTCTAGACATTAGTAGTAGGCATCTTAAGCTGCATGTACCCAATACGTCGAAGGCGGAGTCAACACTGGCTCTGCCTTTTTTGTCGAAACTCCTTTTTTACAGGGTGTCCGGCAATCGGCCAGGGATTGAAGATGTGAGCTATGAACCCTGATCCACTTTTTTGAGATAGCTTCTAGTGATGTCGCTTTGGAATCTGTGCCCAATGAGATAACCTTTAAACAGCTATCTTGTGCTCCCCTTTTGCTTGACATATGAGACCTGCTTCCTATAATCTGGTAGGCGACAGGAGAGTTGTTAGCAGTTCAAAACCAGTGAAAATGTTCGTCAATTCCGCCGGTCTGATGGAGGCCTCTGGTCATGAGCACAAAGAACGCTGATCGATTCTCGCCCCTGTTCCCGGGCGGCCAGGCGCAGGCATTGCTTTTGAAAATAGTTCTTTGCCTAGTCCTCGTTTTTGCACTTGTGATTCGAGGAGAGTGCGGGCCTGAGGTTTACAAGTACACGGACAAAGACGGGATAGTCCACTTCACGGATGATTTGTCCGACGTTCCTGTGGAGCAGAGGACTAAGGTTGAGGCATACCAGGAGCGGAAGCCTCCGGGGGTACCGGAGAAGGATGCCATGCAAAAGGGTACAACCGATGAAACGTCAAGAAAAGCTGCGCCATTGACAAGTCCTGGTTTTTCCAAGCAAGGGAAGGACCCCGCTGTGCTAGAGGAACTCAAGGCGAGGAAAGCTGCCTTAAACAGAGAGCGATCCCAACTCGAGAAGGAACAAGTCAGACTTGCGGAACAAGGGGAAAAAGTCAGGGCGACGAGAGCGATCTGGAAGCTTAACAGTGATTTGAAAGAACTCAGTGAGAGGTTTGCGGCACACGAGGAGAAGCGGAATGCTTTTGAGGAAGCGTGGGATGCCTATTACTCTTCGATAGAGGTTTCGCCCGAGCTTGAGGAATTAAAGGCAAGGAAGGCGGCTTTGGACACGGAACGCGCCCAACTTCAGCAGGAACGAGTTGAACTTGCAGAAAAAGGGCGCAAAGTAAAAAACAGGAGAGAGATCCGGTGGCATAAACATCAATTGGCGGAGCTCAATGAACAGATTGCTGCATACCGGAAGAAGCGAGATGCTTTTGAGGAAGTGTGGGATGCCTTTTACTACTCGCAATGACAACCAATAAATCTTTTATCTACCTCCCTCTGCTACTCCCAAAGGAAACAATTTTCGTTCACATATCTCTTTATAAGCCATCTCAAAAAAGCGTCTGACGCCCCATGGCGGCGTTGCGAGTCGGCTCAAAATGCTCACATACTATATACGTGTATGCTGCGCTTTTTCGCCGCCCCGCGTCTTGCCATGAACCCTGATCCCCTTTTTTGAGATAGCTTGTAGTGTCTGCTTGATCCCTGCCGATTTTCAGAAGCTGCCCGTCGTTTCGCCTAGAATCATCAAAAACACCCTACATACTCTGAGGAAAAGGCTTTAAGATGCCAGGTGCGATTTGACCGTTGCGCAAAGATGTGCCATATCATGCCTACCAGTGGAGGAGATTTCATGAAGACGACACACCGGATTATATTTACAGACGCAAAAGACATGACAGGGGTTGATTCGGAAAGTGTCGATCTCGTGGTAACATCACCACCATATCCGATGATTGAAATGTGGGACGACATGTTCGTCGGGCAGAATCCAGGCATCCAAGACGCCTTAAGCAAAAATAAAGGGCTTGCTGCTTTTGAATTGATGCACAAGGAACTTGATGCGGTTTGGGGTGAACTTCATCGCATCCTAAAGAACGGCGGCATTGCTTGCATCAATATTGGAGATGCAACAAGAACTTTAGGTGGAGATTTTGTTCTATATCAGAACCATTCCAGGATCTTGGCCCACTTGCTTAAAACAGGCTTCTCTTCCCTGCCGGTCATCTTGTGGAGGAAACAGACAAATGCTCCCAACAAATTCATGGGATCGGGAATGCTGCCACCGGGTGCTTATGTTACCTTGGAACACGAGTTTATTCTCATACTGAGAAAAGGCCGTATGAGGGAATTCAAGACTGGTAAGGAGAAACAAATCAGAAGAGAAAGCGCCTTCTTCTGGGAGGAGAGAAACGTCTGGTTTTCAGATATTTGGCTGGATCTGAAAGGGACTGCCCAGAGCCTGAGCGATAAACGGACCAGGCAAAGAAGCGCTGCCTATCCCTTTGAACTTCCCTATCGATTAATACATATGTTCTCCGTGAAGGGTGACACGGTGTTAGACCCTTTTGTCGGCACTGGAACCACGACAATGGCAGCAATGGCTGCCTGCAGGAACAGCATAGGCATTGAAATCGAACCGAGCTTCCGGAATGCGATTGTTCCACAGGTGGATGCCGTGCAAGCATCTGCAAATGCGCACATCAGTAACAGAATAAGAAAGCATATTGATTTCTGTAAAGACAGGTTCAGGGCAAAAGGCGCTTTCAAACACAGGAATATACATTATGGATTTCCTGTCGTGACTAGCCAGGAAAGGCACCTCCTTTTGAATCAACTCATTTCAGCCGCGCAGATCGGTGAGGGTGTTTTCGAGGTCTCTTATTCAGAAAGGCCGCAGAAAGAATTCTGCAGTGATTGGGATGCATTTATAATGCCTGATTCACGAGGCTCGACTGCAAGGAAACGACCGGCAAAAAACCGAAGCCAATGAAGCAACCCAACTGACAAAATAAGGGACGCCTATGATTTTATGCTTTACGAAATATTCCAGAATGCTCCGACTTTTAGTCGGGGATGAATGGTTCCGCTTTTGATGAGCAATGTCTTTAGGCATTGCTGAGCAAATTTGAACGATGAAATTGTGAAAAGTTGCGTCAAGAAGCTCCGACCTTTGG
>JBFEUB010000145.1:0-9133 GCA_041547605.1 Desulfobacteria bacterium | reverse complement strand
GCCCTCAGACAGCTTGCAATTTTAAACGCCAGTCACATTCAAAAATCTTCTCCAAAATTGCACAATGTCGTTCGCCAAATAATATTTTCAATCATCAACGACTTGCGAGCAAACGGAACATGTTTTTGACAATCAGTCTAGAGAAAGGAGCAATGACGTGGAAACATTTTTTATTGCCTTGGTGCAATTAATCTTCGTGGCTGTTGTGTACTCTGCCGCCTATGTGAGCGGCTACAATGCGGCACATGACAAGGCTGTGTCCACGATACGGGAGTTCTCCGGTCCAGTGCACGACTTGCTTCACAAGCTAGATGAAACAATGTATGAGACCGGTGAGGCTGAAGGCGAAGACTGGGACGACTCCGTATGATGCACCAAGGAAATATAGACTGCCACATTTTTGACGTTTTTGCCGTATCGTTGGCGGTTTCACCACCAGATCGGTGACCCGGACGCATTTGTTTCTTTCTCCATATCCTTCCCAACCACTGTCCTGCATAACGTCGACCAGGGTCGATCCAACCACTTACCAAATGTTTTGCAAATGCCTTGACAAATGAAAAAGGCAGGGATATTTTGCACGCAAATCAATGCACGGTTCTTGCTCCTTCTGCTCACACAATATTTGGTCATACCTACAAAGTAATTCTCGTTTAGCGCCTTTTCTCTGTCAGTTATTGTGGCGCTTTTTCATTCTTTTGGTTGATTCCATACCAGTTCGCGTTAATGAGCAAATCTGCGAAACTAAAACCCGAAGCTCGCAGGAAGAGGGCACATGATTGGAAAAACAGGTTTTGACAATGAACGATACATAAGGGAGCAGACATCTGAAATCCTTGAAAGGGTTACGCGGTTTGACAACAAGCTGTACCTCGAATTTGGTGGTAAACTTCTGTATGATTATCATGCTTCGAGGGTTTTGCCTGGCTACGCTCCTAATGTAAAAATGAGGCTTTTGCAGGAATTGAAAGACAAGGCAGATATCCTGCTTTGCATTTATGCTGGTGATATTGAAAGGAAAAAGATAAGGGCAGACTTTGGTATAACCTATGATTCTGACGCACTCAAACTGATCGATGATTTAAGAGAGTGGGGAATCGATGTCCTGGCTGTGGTCATAACCCGTTTTGATCACCAACCGGCTGCCACTTTGTTCAAGAACAAATTGGAGAGGCGAGATATCAAAGTCTATACCCATCGTTTCACAAAAGGATACCCCACAGATGTAGACATGATCGTTAGTGACGAAGGCTATGGTGCAAATGAGTACATTGAAACGCAGAGCCCCCTTGTCATTGTGACAGGTCCTGGCCCCGGCAGTGGAAAGTTGGCTACCTGCCTTTCTCAGCTATATCATGACTACAGAAGAGGCACGAAATCGGGATATGCCAAATTTGAGACCTTTCCTATCTGGAATTTGCCCCTGAAACATCCCGTTAATGTTGCTTATGAGGCAGCTACCGCAGACATCAGGGATTTTAATCTTATCGATCCTTTTCATCTGGAGACTTACGATGAGAAAGCCGTAAACTATAATCGTGACGTGGAGGTATTCCCTGTTCTCAAGAGAATATTGGAAAAAATAACGGGCGGCGAATCGTTTTACAAATCTCCCACAGATATGGGCGTTAATAGAGCTGGTTTTGCCATCACCGACGACGAAATGGCCAGGGAGGCCGCAAAGCAGGAAGTGATCAGGCGGTATTTTCGGTATCGTTGTGAGTATGCAATGGGTTTTGCAGATAAGGAAACCGTTCAGAGGGTAGAGCTATTCATCAAGAACTTTCATCTCGAACCGCAGTACAGGTGCGTCGTTGAACCGGCACGTAAGGCCGCTTTAGAGGCGCAACGCAACGACAAAGGGAATGAAGGCATTTATTGTGGCGCAGCCATGGCCTTAAACAACGGCACCATTGTTACAGGCAATAATTCCCCCCGCATGCATGCGGCATCAAGCCTTGTCATACATGCCATAAAGCATTTAGCGGAAATCCCACATAAAATAAAATTGTTACCGCCCCATGTCACAGACTCTGTTAGGAATCTTAAGACGGAGATTCTCAATGAAAAAACGCTCAGCTTGGACCTGGTAGAGACCCTCATTGCGCTGAGTATCAGTGCAATAACAAATCCGGCGGCTCAATTAGCAATGGAAAAACTGGGGGAGCTTCGAGGCTGTGAGGTTCACATGACCCACATCCCCACACCAGGCGATGAAGCAGGTTTAAGACGTCTGGGTGTTAACCTGACTAGCGATCCAAATTTTTCCACAAATAATCTGTTTATTTCATAGAATGGACCGTGATCGCCCTTGACATATCATGAAGGCAAGGATATATTTTTTATACACCATTGTCTGAGTTTTTGTTCCTCCTGCTTGCGGGATATTCGACGATGTTGGCGTTGGCAAAAAGACTCTGTAGGGCTCCGTTTCTCCGCTGGGAGGGGTGGAGTTTTTTTTGTTTCAGCGTTTTTTTTGCTCGGCCGCGATGCTCATCATAACATTCACAGGGCCGCGTGGTCTATTTTTTCTCCAGACAATAGGGCCGTGGGGGACGGCTTGGTAATATGGATATGAAACCCACCTGCGTGGGCTCGCCATCTCAAGGTGAATTTAAGGAGGAAGAGAGATGTTAAAGAAAAGCTACTCAAAAACCGGTGAGTCGTGTCGAGTGACTTTTGACATCCCGTCGGAACTCAATGCGGGGGCTGCCTCGCTTTGCGGTGACTTCAATGATTGGAGCCCCACTGCTCATCCAATGAGTCATCGAAAGGACGGCAGGTTCAGTACCACCGTCTCCTTGCGAGCGGGAGAAACGTATCGATTCAGGTACTTGCTGGACGGTGAGCGCTGGGAAAACGACTGGGGTGCAGATGGCTACATTCCCAACCCCTTTGGCGAAGAAGATTCCGTCGTGAAGCTGTAGGGCCTGTGCAAGGTTCTGCCGTATCTCCACGTTTTGACAAGACAATATGGCCGAGGGCCTTCCCTTCTTCAAGGCGACAAGTAAACGGGAAATAGGTTGTGCACGCCACCCGAGAAAGATCTCTGGCCTTCATTCTTGTCCCTCGACCTCGCATCAGGATGTGACCCTGGCCAAGATCTTATCACATAGGTGGACACTGTCAGGCATATCAGTGCCTTTGGATTAGTGGCCCAAATGCGGTGTGTTGTGTCATGAATCCATGGTCAGGGCGGATCTGCTTGACCATGCACAGTCGCTCAGTATACAAGTTCCAAACTTGAGGAGGAAGCCAGCCAAAGTACACCCTGAACCGACGGAAGTGTCTTCATGCTAATCACAGAGGCTCCGCACATTTAGACAAGTGGATGTGTGTTCGGAGCTTTTCTCATTTTCTGAGATGATTTAGGAGAAATCCTGATGAACAAAAAAATCCACCTACAAAGAGTTGGAACAAAGGGTAATCGAGTTGGAGAAGGCCTCTCTTAAGCGGAAGCCAGCGGAGGAGGCGTTGCGAGAATCTGAGGAAAAGTTGAGAACTTTTAAGGACACTGCGGCTGACTTTGTCGCCGTCACAGATAAGAATGAAAACCTCATTTATGTAAATAGATCAATGGCTGAAGCGTTGGGATATGCTAAAGAAGAGATAATAGGGAAGCATATTGATGAAATCATGAGTGAAGAATCTATGGCTAACTTTGAATCCGAACTGAAGAAATTTGTTGAAAAAGGAAGACTCAGCATTGAGGTCACATGGTTAAGAAGAAACGGAGAGAAAGTTCACCGTGAATTAAATGTCAATGCCATGTTCGACAGGGATGGCAGTTATTCAGGGAGTCGAGGGGTATTTCGAGACATGACTGAAGGCAAACGGGCTGAGCGGGAACTGGCTGAGAGCGAGGAGCGGCTGCGGACACTTTTTGAACTCGCCCAAGATGGATACTATTAAAATGACTTGAAAGGAAATTTGATCGACGGAAGAGGGTTGAGAGGGCGCTGCGCAAGAGTGAAGAGAGAAATCGGGCTGTTTTGGAGGCATCACCTGATCCTATCGATGGGGTTAAGGTTATTTATTTGAACCCTGCTTTCACGAGGGTTTTGGGCTGGACTCTATATGAGCTCTTAGGCAAGAAAGTAGATTATGTGCCGGAGGAGAACTGGCCTGAAACCCAAATTATGATTGATAAGGTGCTGGCATGAGAAAGCTTCTCCGGGATTTAGAGCCGTCGATACACCAAACGAAGAGATGTCTTTGATGTCAGTATAAGTGTGGCCCCCTATCTTAATCGTGATGGTGTTCCGTCAGGGAGTGTCCACACGTTACGAGACATTACCGAGCGAAAGCGGCTTGAGGCGGAGCTCCAGCAGGTCCAGAGGTTAGAATCCATTGGGACCCTGGCAGGTAGAATAGCCCATGATTTTAATGACCTGCTCATGGGCATCCAGGGAAATGTCTCCTTAATGCTGATGGATATGGATGCCGCCCATGCCAATTAAGACGGTCAAAGAACATTGAAAAGCAGATTCGGAGTGGAGACAGACTCACTTCATACCTCCTTGGACGTGCCAGGAAGGGAAAATGCGAGATCAAAACCCCTGATCTGAACGCGGTGGTAGAGGGGACAGCTGATAGACTTGGCAGGACAAAAAAGGAGATTACGATTCAACAAAAGCTTGCTAAGGGCTTATTTCCAATAGAGGCAGACCCGGCGCAGATAGAGCAGGTGCTTTTGAATCTGTTTGTCAATGCCGCAGATGCAATGTCTGGTGGTGGGCAGCTGATCTTGAAGACGTTACCCACAAGGATATGAAGGGAAAGCTATACAAGCCAAAACCGGGCAACTATGCACTGTTAACCGTGACAGACACGGGTACGAGCATGCCTAAAGAGAGCATGGAGCGGATCTTTGATCCCTTCTTTACAACCAAGGAAATGGGCCGGGGTGCAGGTCTTGGTTTATGGTATCATAAAGGCTCATTGCGGATATATTGACGTTGTTGGGGACCACCTTCAGTATTTATTTGCGTGCATCGGACAAAGAGCCGCAGAGAGTTGTCCGAACTGAGGAGCAATTCGCTAAGGGAACCGGAACGGTGCTCCTGGTACACGACGAAAAGATCATCTTGGAGGTGGGGCAAGAATATCGGTTACCGGGTACTCACAGCCAAGGAGGGGAAAGAGGCGATCAAGCTTTATAAGGAGAATCAGGATAACATAGACATTGTTGTCTTAAACCTGGTCATGCCTGTTATGGGCGGAGGTCAAGCCTATGACCGCATGAAGAAAATCAACCCGAACATTAAGGTTTTGCTTTCAAGCGGTGTTAGCATTGATGGTAAAGCCAGCGAGATCTTGGAGCGAGGCTGTAGGTTTTGTCCAGAAGCCTTTCGCCATGAAAGAGCTTTCTGAAAAAATAGGGGACGTTCTGGATAGGGCATAGGCTTTATTCGCGTATCGCAGACTGCAACAACGACCGCATTCCTAACAGCGGTTGACTTGGCTCGTTGAAGCCTTGTTGGAAACTTCAATATGTAAACTGGAAGCCGAAAGTACCCATGAGTGGTAGATTTGGAAAATATGGCGATGCCAAGCGCAAGGCGCGTATGCGAAAAGCCCGCCGCAGTCCCCCTATTCCTTGGCAACGAATCAGGGACAAACCCTTGCGAGAGTCTCGAAGGAGAAAGAGGGGCCGTGGGGTTTGGCGAGGTGCATCTTAGTAAAGTTTAATATTGAAACGTTGGGGTTAGTCAGACATTTCATTTGAAGGATCTCGCGGAAAGGGAGAATGGGAGGGAGCAGTTTGGGCAAAAGCCCGTTAAGAATTGACTTCAGTGCTGTAGAAGGGAATTAAGGATACGTGAGCAAAATTGCTGTTTTGACTGGATGGACGGTTTTCATAGCGGTCTTATCTGTGGTCGGGTTTGCCTCAGAGGAGGGGACTCGGCGCATCACAGGAAAAAATATTGACGTATATTTTATGAACGACAAGATCTTTGGGCATGTTAAGAATAACCCCTTGTGGGCGATTTACAATTGCGGGTCAGATATAAAAGGGCAAATTGATGTAAACGGAACATATCACACATTCGATTTGCGTTATCATAGAGGAGGGGATCAAAAAATAACCGGCAGTTTTGGTCCTAAAAGGGTTGCAATAGGCGCCATCACGAGGACACAGCGGGGATTTGTTTATCAGGCATTCATTGGGGAAAAGCGATATTCTTTTTTAGTTAGATACGAACGGTTAGAAAAGGACCACCTGGTCAATTCGATTATCGAAGGGGAAACCGATAGAGGGGAAAAGATAAAGATGTTGATCGACGGCCATCTTTGCCCCTTTGCGACTGCGGGTTTAATACTCATCATAGCAGGTTCAATCCTTATTGCATGACAATCGAATGCGGTCCTGTCCCCTCAAAGGTGGCCATCCTGGATATCTCAGGATTCACTATAATCTTTTTGTAACGCCTTCCATGCCAGTTCTGCGGAGATCACAGTCGGATGTCGCTGGAAGTGGTTTGAAACTCCCTTCCCGCGGTTGGTTTAACCGGTTTTGTCTCGACAAGCCGGGACTGAGTTCGCTTCGCTAAAACTGGGCACGCAGTGCCTGTTTTGACGCAAGCTTCACTTTGTGTCAGGCCGGTAGGCGCAACCTCTGCACTAAACTCGGCCTAATGCCCTCAAGCCGTTGCAGTTTTTTAACGCTACGTCTTGCTTAGAAGTTTTGGGAGAAAGAGACAAAATGGCCTCCTCAAAGGGTTTTGAGACGGCTTCTAAGACAACAGCAAGCTGCGAAGCGCCATCATAGCAAACGCATTCACACTATGGGAGCCTTAGATGTTTTTTCTACGAAGAACAGAGATATTTGACAAGTTGGATAGACAGTCCACAATCGTAAAAGAAGCGGCCCAGGTGTTTTACGACATTACGCATGAGTGGGGACAACTAAAGAAAGGCTCCTCTGCACTGCTGAAGCTGGAGCGTGCAGCGGACGAATTGGTCCACGGCATTACGGATGAAATCGAAAAAATATTTGTCCTACCGTTGGACAAAGAGGATATTGAAGAACTGACTGAGTCTTTGGATGATGTGGTTGACAACATAGAAGAAGCCGTCAACCGGCTCAACATCTACAAGATTTCTGAAGGCAACGACGCACTGAGGGACTTTTCCGAACTGATAAGGCAATCTACCATGCACATCCATGAGGGGATATTGATGATTAAAGGACGTAAAATGGCCTCGGAAGAGTTTGCTTCGTGCGTGAAAATACTTAGGGCCCTCGAAAGAGAAGGAGATAGCGTGCACAGAAATGTGCTGGAAAGTCTCATGGGTGACGGGGCCTCCTTTCTCAATGGGGGTGACTACCTGTCCATACTCAAATGGAAGGAGATCTTTCAAACGCTTGAGGATACGCTGGACAAATGTGACAACATTGCTAAACTTTTCGCAAGGTTAAGGATAAAATACATATAGCCCAATGGAGCCAGGATTTGTCTTTTTACTACTTGCCATTGCTCTCTCTTATATTTACGCGTTTGTGGGTGGCTTTACTGATGCGGCCAACGCAATTGCGACATCCGTTGGATCGCGCGCCCTGTCTCCTATGAGTGCGGTCTTAATGGCTGGGGTTTTAGAGATTCTTGGCGCCCTGAGCGGTACAGCAGTTGCTTTAACCATTGGAAAGGGTATTGTGGCGCTAGATTTGATCTCTCTTTCCACTGTTGCTGCGGCGCTCATAGGAGCAATGGTTTGGAGCTTGTTGACGTATTACCTGGGTATTCCGGTTAGTGAAACCCACGGATTGATTGGAGGAATTGTTGGTGCGGCCTTGGCTTTGACGGGGACAGAGGCTATTCTTTGGGCGGGATTGGCGAAAGTTCTGATTGCGATTATTGCCTCACCATTGTTGGGTTTTCTCGGGGGAGCGGTGTTGGTCCGAATTATCTATTTTTCCTGTAGTTCCGGTCCGGCACGAAAAATGAGTTCGGTTTTTAAGAATCTTCAGCGCCTTTCCGCCGCTTTCATGGCTTTCAGCCATGGTCGCAACGATGCGCAAAAACCGATGGGCATTTTGGTTATGGCCCTGGCCCTGCACTTCGGCTGGAAAGATCCAAGTGTGCCCCTTTGGGTTATTTTGAGTATCGGATTGGTTGCTGGGATCGGCGTGGCTTACGGAGGATGGCGAATTATAAAAACTCTCGGGATGAAGCTTGCCCCATTGGCTCCCGAACAGGGTTTTGCGGCGGAAACCTCCGCAGCATGCGCATTACAGTTGGGCTCTATTCTTGGCATTCCTGTTTCTACAACGCACACAATTACTTCATCTATTGTGGGGGCCGGGGTGGCCCGCCGATTCTCCAGTGTGCGCTGGGGTGTGGCTGTTGATATTATGTTTTCGTGGATTTTGACGCTGCCGGCGACTGTGGCCTTCGGGTGGCTTTTTAATAAACTGTTTAGCATGATATTTTAGGAAAAAGCTGCATAGATTTTCCGCTTTCGAACTTTTGTCTTTTGGCAATGGGAGGGCGGTCTGGTTGCGAAAAAGAGGACCAACGAAGCATTGAAAAAAAGGGTCGAGGAGTTGGATAGAGAAGCGATTCAGTGGAAACGGGCAGAAGATCAAGTGGCCGAACTGGAGCGGAGCAAGGAGAAGCTGAGGCAGTTCGTTTATATCGCGTCGTGTGATCTGCAACGGCAGCTGGATAACGTGATGCGTTATTTGCGATTTGTGGAGGCGCGTTACAAGGACAGGCTCGATTCGGATGCCAAAGCGTTCATCGCTTCTGCTGTGGAAGGAGCGACCAGGATGCAAAGCATTATCACCGACCTAATGACCTATTCGGATGGGAGCAGACGCAAAGGAGAAAGCTAAGGCCCATTAAAGGGCAGGATTAAGGGACGCTACATGTGGAATTGTCTGCATTTCTTACTGGGAATCACCAGGGCTTTGCAAAGATTCGTTTTTGCCATATTTCACTAAAACACTGGTGTTTCCACCTCCGGGGCATAGTCCTCAAACCGGGTGCACTGTTCCAAGAAGGTGAGCCTCACCGTGCCAATAGGGCCGTTGCGCTGTTTGGCCACATTTATTTCCGCAACGCCCCTATTGGGGTTATCTGGTTCTTTGTTGTACACCTCGTCGCGATAGATGAAGACAATCACATCG
>JBFEUB010000144.1:0-9172 GCA_041547605.1 Desulfobacteria bacterium | reverse complement strand
TCACAACAATCCACACAGAGTGTCAAAAACCAACACAGAAAGGAGGTAACCTATGAAAAAAGTGGCATTTTTTGCTGTTGCAGTGGTTGTGGGTATGGTTTTTGTGGGCGTCAGTTTTGCTGATCAAAACAATACCGGATGCGGTCTTGGCTCCATCGTGTTTGAAGGTAAGGAAGGCCTGGTGTCTCAAATCTGTGCAGCAACGTTTAACGGCACCTTTGGAAACCAGACCTTCGGCATCACTTCGGGGACATCCAATTGCAAGCAACATGAAACCCTTTGGGCCAATGAAAAGCTGAACACTTTTGTTGCCGATAACATGGACAATCTGGCGAGGGATATTGCCAAGGGCAAGGGAGAATATTTGAATACATTAGCAGTACTGATGGAAATACCGCATGCTGAGCGGGCCGATTTGTATGCCAAGCTCAAAAATAATTTTTCTAACATTTATACTTCTGATAATGTAAGCCACTTAGACATTCTCAAGAATATTGAAGCTGTCGTCTCATCGAGCTAAGTGCTTCTTTCTCCATCGACGGATATACGGGGGAGATGTGGATGCCTGAAAGGGTCTGTATCTCCTCCTATATTTGTCTTCCTCTTTGTTACCCTCTTCCTTTCCACCTTCCAGGTCTGGGCGGAAGAAACACCCTATCTCACCAATCTGTTGGAATCAGCCCGCGAAAAAGAGCTGCACAAACATAGATACTGGCATACCCTTTTGCATTATAAAAAGGGTCCTTTCGGAATAAGAAGTCTGGTTGACGATCCCAAATTCTTTCTGGCAAAGGAGGGTAAACACAATCCAGAGGCTGAACTCGAAGCGACAATCAGGGGTTTTTTTCAGAAGGTTGAACAGGATAAAAAGCATCCCGCATGCCGGTTCATCGCACGGTATGCATGGATCAAGGAGAAGCTGAATCTCGATGCATCCCGGCTTCCCGTTCCAGAATGCAGCCACTTTGAGGCAATCATGAACCGCATCAAACCGGAAGCGGCCACTCTGATCTTTCCGACTTCCCACGTAAATAGCCCCGCATCCATGTTCGGGCATACCCTGCTGACAATCGAAACGGCATACCGCAGCGATCTTCTGTCCTATGCAATCAATTACTCCGCTGTTGTGGATGAGACTTTTGGGTTCTTATATGCCATCAAAGGTCTCCTTGGATTTTATAAAGGGTATTTCTCCATCCTTCCCTACTATGCAAAGTTACAAGAATACAGCGATGTCGATCATCGGGATATCTGGGAATATCCCCTTGACCTGAATAAAGAAGAGGTCAAGAGGCTCCTAATGCACACCTACGAACTAGACTCCATCTACTCTGATTACTATTTTTTTGATGAGAACTGTTCCTATGATCTCTTGTTTCTTTTGGATGCGGCGCGGCCCTCTCTTGATTTGACGGATCAGTGCAGATGGTGGGTAATACCCCTGGATACCATCAAAACAGTCAAGAAAAGCAAGTTGATCACAGGAGCTGTCTACAGACCGTCTAAAACCACAAAGATCAGATATCTTGCTTCTTTACTCACGCCAAGCGGTCAGAAGAAGGCCCTGTCCCTAGCCAGAGGAGATCTGGAACCGGAGAGACTGCTGGAGCAAAAGGCTTCGAATGAGGAAAAGGCAAGGATTTGTGATCTTGCCAGCGAGTACCTTCAATATAGATATACAAAAAAGGATCTCACGAAAAAACCATACGTGGACCGATTTTTGAAAACCTTACGAGTACGGAGCCGGTTAGGAGAACCCGATGAAGATCAATATCGCATTCCTACCCCGGGACGACCAGATGAGGGACACCATTCCAACCGGTTTAGCCTCGGCATCGGCACAAAGGGGGGCGACCTCTTCCAAGAGATGAAATATCGACCAGCATACCATGATTTGTTGGATAACGAAAAAGGATACAAACCAGGCTCACAGATCGTCTTCGGCAATACCGCCCTGAGATACTATTCTTCGGATAAAAAATTGGAACTGGAGAATTTGGATGTCATCGATATTGTTTCCATTGCTCCGAGAGATGCATTCTTCCAATCCATTTCCTGGAAGATAAAAACTGGCCTGCTGCACAAGCGTATGGAAGACCGGGAGGACCACCTAGTCGGCGAACTCAATCCGGGCGGGGGAGTTGCCTATAAAAACAACTTCCTAGGGCTCTGGTACCTCATGGCGGAAGGCGACCTCAATGTGGGCAGGGCACTGGATAAGGGATATGCGGCCGGTATTGGCGCTTCAACCGGGTTCATCAAAGATCTAACCGATTGCTGGAAGATTCACTTTCTCACAAGAGACATCTATTACGGTCTGGGTGACAGGCACAATGCCTTTGAAGTAGCCTTTCTGCAGAATTTTACGATCAGTACTAATATGAGTTTAACCGCATGGATTTCGACAAGTACGGCTTGGCACATTTCTGAAACTGAGGCAAAAATCTACTGGAATCTGTTTTTCTGAGCTATCCGTTTATGATAGTGGAACCCTTAGGCGGAAGCCTTTGATCTTTCAGCAATCGTTTTCATATACCATGGACAAGAAGCATTTTCTGACATGTGCTTCGATATTTGTTTTCTTCTGGCTCCTTTCTGGTTGTGTGTCGAGGTTTATCTATCGTCCCGACAGAGACGTAAGATGGGTGCCCGCAGATCACGGACTCTCCTATGAATGTGTTGATCTGGAAACGAAAGACGGCGTGACACTTTCGGGATGGTGGATACCTGCCTGTAAACAGCGGGGTGTTGTTTTGTTCTGCCACGGAAATGCAGGGAATGTCTCCTATCGCTTGGACTCCCTTCTGATATTCAACAGGCTGGGATTGAGCACGTTCATCTTTGATTACCGTGGATACGGAAAGAGTGGTGGTCGGCCCTCGGAGCAGGGAACCTATCTTGATGCGGAAGCGGCATGGCATTACCTGCTCAAGACGCGGAGAATCCCGCCAGAAGATATGATTATTTTTGGAAGGTCTCTTGGCGGATCTATTGCCGCCTGGCTTGCTCAAGATCACCATCCACGGATACTTATTATCGAGTCATCTTTTACCTCTCTGAGGAATATGGTCAAAGATCGTTTCCCTTGGATTCCTGCAAGGCTCGTCGGGAACTATGAATACAATACGCGTCAATATCTTCAGAAGGCACAGTGCCCTGTTCTCATCATCCACAGCCGGGATGATGAGTTGATACCATTCCGTCAAGGGCAGGAGTTATACGAAGTGGCAAAGTGGCCAAAGGCATTCTTAGACATCAGCGGCTCTCACAACAAGGGATTTATGGATTCTATAACGCGCTATGAATCGGCGCTTGATGCCTTCATTTCCAGATATCTGGGGACAAAGTAAAATAGGCAGGTGGTCACGGACTCGTTTTGTCTTTCGCGAAACGCACATATGAAAAATGAAATCAGGATATACAGGGGCCCTGCGTTATTTTCTCTGCCGGCTCTCTGAGCTTGAGCGACAGAGGGAGCTAGGGAGATTGGCGTCAGGCGGATTAAGCCTGTAAACAAATTGCAAAATGACTCCAAAGGACTTCGAGCGAGGATGAAAAATGGATTGTCCCTCCTGTTGTTTTTGATGATCGCCTTGTCAGTGATGGCCGGGGATGCAGAAGCACCTGCCGCACTTGCCTTGCCACAAGAGGCCTTCCAGTTACTCGCTGAGAACGCCTCAGACCCCTGCTCCATTTGTGCCAGGGAGACAAGGGAGAAGGCTTTTCGGCTGCTAAACAGCTCATTCAAACCAGGGAAGATTTTGAAGAGCAACAATCTGTGCCAATTCATACGCACCGGTGCATGCGGTGAAAACGAACTGGCACTCACTTGCTATCCCACACCACTCCCCTTGTTGACCTTTAGGTTTCATACGGCTGCAAACCATCTTGTAGGTATTTCCACAACCGATTTCACTGAAAAACGATTAGCAAACGAATATTTTTCTGCGACCACTGGTGCCCGCTTTGAGGGCACATTAAGAATCGTTACATATAGATATGGCGACGGACCTTCCTATAATTATTATTTGGCGGGGAATCACATTCAAGTCCACTGCACGATTCTAGACATCAAACAGATCATTGCGGAACAGAGCGGAAAAACTTCAGGAATTGACTGATGTTGAGTTGATAAGAATTTGCTTTTTCCGATGCGGGTATGGAAAAAATGGGGTTGTGTATGAAGCGAAAACGCTTGGCAAAATGTAGTAGTTCGAGGTTATCCCGCCATAGGGAGACCTTGTGAATGATGCCGGGAGGCCATTGCGTTCAACATGTTATGGTTGGTTCCTCCAGCCGGGGATGATAGATTCCTTGTTAACCTTTGGATATTTGGAGGCGACAGTTATACGAGGTAACTTCCCATTATCATAACTTTCGGAAGATTCAAGATAATAATGCAAATCTTGCGTTTTGACGGCAGAGTGAGGATGTGGAATGCTAATCTTACGGTTTTTCGGTTCCTCGATTTCCAGGATACTATGGCAAAATCGTGAATTTGGCGAAATTTGTGATTATACCAGATATGCTTGAGCTCTAGACTATGGCTTCGGATTCAAACATGTTATGACACTGTCGCATATCAAGCAAAACCGTGGTGTGGTCTGTCACTCTCTGTTGCCCCTCTCCCTGCCTTTCGGCAACACAACAGAGAAAACGGACCCTTTCCCCGGCTCACTCTCCACAAGGATACGTCCACCATGACCTTTCACTATAGCTTTCGCTATAGCTAGGCCAAGGCCGAATCCCTCTTTTTCTCCTCTATCTTGGCCCCTATGAAAAGGCTCAAAGATATATGGCAAATCCTTCGCATCTATGCCGACCCCTTGGTCCTTGACCTTAATTGTAACCTCTCTATCAGCCTCCTGGGTCGTAATGGTTATTGTGCCATTGTCTTCTGAAAATTTCAGGGCATTATCTAATAGATTGACAAAAACTCTGTGCAAACGATTCGCGTCGGTCTCGATAATTGACAATGTTTTGGGGAGTTCGCTTTCTATCCTGATTCCCTGCTTAAGGGCCTTAGGCTCATATGTCTTAAGAAGTTCGGTCAGTTCCTTGTGTAAGTCTGTGGAATCCAAGGTTAGGCTTAGCGTGCTGGCTTCTAACCGAGAGAACTCAAGAAAGTCATTGACCAACAATTCGGCCCGGCTAGCTTCCCTTGAGATTATTTCGATATATTGCTTATGTTTCTCTTTGTCTATCCTCGTATTTTTCTTTAAAAGCCGAAAGGCAAATCCCCCAATGGTGACAATAGGTGTCTTTATGTCGTGAGCAATCATCGAAACAAGATTAGCTTTTTCACGCTCCAAAGCTTTTAGATGAGAAATGTCCTGAAAAGCTTCCACTCCACCGACTAGCTCGCGTTGGTCGTTCAACAAGGCGGCAGTGCTCATGCTCACTGGAATGGTCTCCCCGTGCCTGTTTTGGATAGTGGTGTCAATGCTCACAACAGGCTTGCCACCTTGTATAGCTGCTCTGAGGGGGCAGATTTGATTGCACATTCCACCTTTTAATATTTCGCCACAATGTCGTCCGATTGCCTCTTTCGACGAATAGCCAGTCAGTTTCTCGGCCCACGGGTTGAAGCTGGAAACCTTTAAGTCTGAGTCGACAGTGACAACACCACACGCGACATTATCAATGACAAATCTATGAAACCTAAGTTGCGAGACACGATTACTCTCCGTTTCAACATCAGAACCTTCCTCAATGCTATCCATAATGCCTCCTCTTCAAGCTTACGAGCCACACCTTGAGATATTTGAGGCCAAGGCTTTTCCTGGGTTGCTTCCCATAATTGATGCTCACCAATCCGGCAGGCCTATCAAAGGTTTCTAACTCATATGATAAGTTTCGTCAAACTGTGGGGGAGATTCTGGGAAAGGAAGGTTTTTTAGCCGAAAATCTTGGCTGGAACCAGCCCTTGACAGGCAAGCATTGTGGAGTCAAACATAGAGATATGAGTTGGATACTGTAAGTTTTTCGGCGTCTGATTTTCAGACATTATATGGCATTATCTTGAATTTGACCCCTTTAGAGATAATTACAGATACCTTGAGTCGTAGATCGTGGGTTTGAATTTCAAGATTCTATGGCAGTATCGTGACTAAGGCAGTCAGGAACTGGCTTGGGCGGATCGGGGTCAAGACTCTGTTCATCGAGCCGGGCAGCCCCTGGGAGAATGGATACAATGAATCGTTCAATGGAAAACTCAGAGATGAGGTGCTCAATCGGGAGGTTTTCTATACTCTTAGGGAAGCACAGGTGATTATTGAACGGTGGCGTCAAGAGTACAATACTTTCAGGCCCCATAGCTCTCTGGGATATCGTCCGCCGGCGCCTCAGGTGGTATTGCCACCTCTTTATAGAACCATAGAACCTTGGCTCATAAGAAAAACAATAGACAGGCACATGCCCTATAGACTAACTTAAAGGTTGGTATCACTCTTGGGGGCAGGTCACCACAGGGTAACCAACAAGAAATGCGCCACGTCCGAGTCAATTCGCCGGAGGAAATAGAGCTTCTTTAAACCGTCGATGGAGCCATAATCGGGTGCCGCTCTCTCTTTCATAAATTCGGCATACTCATCGGCTTTAGATATGTTTGTTCTTCCATGCCAAAGTCTGACGATCATTTCTAACCCTCCCTTCTGGTCTTTTTCTGTAACGGCCACAAACTTCATTAGGCACATAACGCCATGGCTGAGGCGCGGCCGATTTAGGCCGTCGCCTCCAGCCGATTGTTAGGTGACGATGCTTAGAAGTGATAGAGTATAGCCAGCTCTACTTCCGCCGCAAAGTCTTCGCGGGCAATGGGGCTATCTCGCACATCGCTGCTGTAATACTCAAGTTCCAGGCCGGAAACGATTTGAATATGCTCTCTGACAAAGCGTCGATCGACAACGCGCAGGCCGGAGGAGCGGTATCCGCTATCCAAATCCGTCTCCGCAAGTCCGGATGTGGTAGCCTCTGATGGGCTAACTCCAAAATCTCTATTCAGGTTGTCACTGTCAGCAAATGTGGCATAGAGAAAAACTTCTGTTCCACCGCCATCCTGACGGGAACCGAACCGGTGCCCGGCAAAGATGAACCCCAGTGTGCCGAAATCGCTATCCCCCACAGAAATCTTAGTACCGATATAATTCCGCCACTCCCCATCAAAGGCATACCTGACCTCACCTGAGCCCGTAAACTCATCATCCCTCTCATCAAGGCCGTCCAGCCTGCCGTCATCAGAATCATCATCCTCACGTCCTTCATCTAAAGCCAACTCGACCTGGATGTACCATTGATCCTTCTGGCGAGTCGTCCATGACAGTTCCAGCCCTTCCCAAGAGAAGAGGTGGTTTCCCGTTCTCCATTGGATGGCCCCGGCCGGATCCAGTTCAAACTCATATTCGTCCGAACCAGCGTAGGCGGTTTCGTATTCAACCCCCAAGCCAAGAGCAATTCCCCAGCCAGAGCCTCGGGTGAAGTCCGGGGTAAATGGCAGAGGAAAAAGAGGTGCCACCTCCTCAGCGTGAGCCGCTGTTAGATTGAGGGCGATCATCGCCGTTACAATAATTGTTATCAGTTTAAGTTTTCTCATTTAGTTTCTCCTTCTCTCCGCTTATATGCTCGTATAGCATACCTCGTTATATTGAATCAGGGTATTGATTTCATCAAAAAACTTCTCATTCATCGCGTGCACGGTGTTGTACTTGATGCCCGTGATGTTAATGAATTCCGTCTTCTGCTCCGGCTTGGTGTATGGATACAGTTTCATTGTTTCCTTGAGCGCCCGAACATTTTTGGGAGTGTCGGCCTTGGCGCCGACAATGCGCATCAGCAACCAATGCTGGTACCCTTCGGTTTCTATAGGGATGTGGCCTGTCGGGATCTCCCCTTTATAGCTTGATGGGTGTGCCAATTTCCAGCACAACAGGAGAGTTCTTAACATCGATCTCGCTGCTAACATAAGGGGTCGTTGTGTTTGCAGTTAACCAAATGCTTTCCGCCGTTAACATACCTTCAGAAACAGCGATTGTCTGGTTGGGCTTCATACCAATGCTTTCATGCCCCGCTAACAAGCCTTGGATGGAAGCCGCCGGAATACCAGACAGGAACAAACGAACCGCGTTCGCTGTATCTACAAAATCACGAGTTTTGCTATAAGTCTCTTCTGTTGGCGCACCATCTATATAGTGCATTTCCCCCAGGTACTTCGATACAACATGGTTGGGTGTGATTATTTCACTTGGAACCTTTGCACTGTACTTGGGGGGTGCCGCATAAGCTGACACCGCCAACAGCAACATGGCCACACTCATTGTGAATAATTGTCTTGTTTTCATTTTGTTTCTCCTTTCAGGTATTGGGTGTCAGGTGTCAGCACAGATGCTGAAACCTGAACACTGACACCTGACATTTTTTTCTCCGACTACTTCACCAGTTCAGGGTCACCCGGCCGCCAGGTCTTTTCAAACCAGGGCTCAAGGGGGCCATAGACCCGCCCTGGACCCAGACTTCTCCCGCATGAAAGTATCTAAAACAAGAAAGGCAACAGAGGACAATGGGGTAATGACTGTATTTATTGACCAAAAATAGTGTATTTTGAAAGTAGGTTTACAGGGTAGAATCTCATCATTTCATGCTATCTTCCTTCTCAGGGTCCGAGGATGTTCATTCATCCTGCCACACCGTCGTTCAATACTGAAGCTGCATTTCAAGATATTGAACACATATCGAAACCGGATCGGAACGCAAGATGGGCTTTCTTAAAGCGTGTCTCGACTCTTGATAGCTTTACAGAATTGAGATTTTTGGGAAGTGAGGATTTCTTATGATTATTAACGTTATCTTAATGGCGGGGCCCTAAGGTCCGTTTAAAGATTTCTTCAAATTATCATTATTGGGATTTCTGAAAACCCGTGGCCAGATAACTTGCCAAACCTTTGGATATCTTAGGTGGAAAAATTTTCAAGATAACTTCCCATTATTGATACCCACATACGGGGCGGATCTATCAAAGATTTCTAACGCATATCATAAGTTTCGTCAAACGGTGGGGGGGAGAATCATACGAGACGAAGACTATTTAGCTGCAAATTTAGCTCTTCGGGACCGCATTTTGCTTCAGAAAGTTGGCTTTCACCCAATTCCAGTTCATTATCACGTGCAATGCTGCTGC
>JBFEUB010000143.1:0-9290 GCA_041547605.1 Desulfobacteria bacterium | reverse complement strand
CTGGTCGACACGGCCAAGAATCTTGAAGCCATGAACCCGGATGCCATTGTAGTCCGCCATCGCGCCGCCGGGGCACCTCACCTGCTGGCCCGACTGGTCGAGGCTTCTGTCATCAATGCTGGTGATGGCATGCACGCCCACCCCACGCAGGCGCTTCTTGACATGATGACGGTACAGGAAAAAAAGGGACGCATTGCTGGGCTCAGGATTGCCATTATGGGTGACATAGCCCATAGCCGGGTGGCCCGTTCCAATATCGCTGGCTTCACCAAGATGGGGGCAGAGGTTATCCTGGCCGGACCACCTACGATGATCCCCATGGGGGTTGAAGCCTTGGGTGCAAATGTCACGTATCATGTTGAGGAAGCGATCAAGGATGCAGATGTGATTATGGTCCTGCGCATTCAAAAAGAGCGCCAGCAGGCTTTTCTGTTCCCTTCTGAGCGGGAATACGCACAATGTTACGGATTGACGAACGAAAGGATGACCGGAGCAAAGGAAGACGTCCTGATCATGCACCCTGGACCAATTAATAGAGGCGTTGAAATAGCTCCAGAGGTTGCAGAGGGTCCTTACTCGGTCATCTTAGAACAGGTTGCCAACGGCGTGGCCATTCGAATGGCGCTCCTTTATCTTTTACTAGGGGGTCCACGTTGAGGCGAATACTCATTAAGGGCGGACGCGTCATTGATCCTGAGACGAGCGTGGATGGTGTCACGGATATTCTTGTAGAAGATGGCAAAATAGCTTCGATTGGCAAGCCGAAAACAAAAAGGGCCATGGCGAAAACAGAGGTCATTGATGCCTCTGGGAAAATCGTAACGCGGGGCCTTATTGATATGCACGTTCACCTGCGTGAACCAGGCCACGAATACAAGGAAACTGTGGCAACAGGCTGTTTGGCCGCAGCCCACGGGGGATTTACTGCCTTATGCTGCATGCCGAATACAGATCCGGTCAATGACAATCAGTCAGTTACAGACTACATCCTCAAGAAAGCCGGAATAGCTGATACCGTGCGTGTTTATCCCGTAGGGGCCATAAGCCGTGGACTTCGTGGGAAAAGTCTATCTGACTTTGGGGAGCTTAAGGCAGCCGGCATCGTGGCTCTGTCTGATGACGGCAATCCTGTGATGAACGCTCAGTTGATGCGACGCGCCTTGGAGTATGCAAAAGGGTTTCACCTCCTTGTCATTGCCCATTGCGAGGACCGAAACCTTACGGCTAACGGAGTGATGAACGAGGGGGGCACAGCAACACAGTTAGGGCTTCCCGGTATACCTAATGCCGGAGAGACCGTAATGGTGGCTAGAGACATTGCCCTGTGCGAGCTCGTGAAGACACCCCTGCATATCGCCCATGTAAGTACGGACGACTCAGTTCGACTGATTCGGGAGGCCAAGGCGCGAGGGTTGCCAGTGACGGCTGAAACGGCACCCCACTATTTTTCCCTGACTGAAGAAGCTGTCTTGAACTATGATACAAACGCCAAGATGTACCCTCCCCTTCGAACCGCCAAGGACAGGGACGCGATCCGGCAAGGTCTCGCCGACGGCACAATCGATGTCATTGCCAGCGACCATGCGCCACACACCAGTATTGAAAAGGATCTGGAGTTTGATCAAGCGGCCAATGGGATAATCGGCCTCGAAACGTCCCTCCCCTTAAGCTTGCAATTGGTGGAAATGGGTGTGATGGACCTAAACGGCCTTATAGCCAAGATGTCGATGAACCCGGCCCGGATTCTGAATATTGCCCACACAGGCCTAAAGCCGGGCAACTCAGCGGACCTGACAATCATAGACCCGGAAAAGAAATTCACCGTTGATGCCAACACGTTTCTGTCTAAGAGCAGAAATACCCCTTTCAACGGTTGCAAGCTAAAAGGGAAGGCCGTGCTGACCATGGTGGCTGGAAACGTGGTGTATAGGGAAGGCTAATGTCAAACCTTTTGGTTGTGGATGATGATTTGAGCATGCGCGAAATGCTCGAGGTCATGCTCACCTCTGAGGGATATGACGTCGAGTATGCCGAAAACGGCGTCAAGGCTATCCAGATGCTCAAGGGAAAGGCGTATGATCTCATCCTTTGTGATATCAGAATGGAGCCCGTAGGGGGGCTCGAGGTCCTGCGTGAGGCAAAGGCACGTCTGCCCCAAACCGTGGTTATCATGATTTCAGCATATGCCACCACCGAAACAGCTGTCATGGCCATGAAAGAAGGGGCATATGATTACATTCCAAAGCCTTTTAATGTGGACGAGGTGAAACAGACGATTAGGAACGCTCTTGACAGAAGGACCCTTGAATTCGAAAAGGAGGTTTTGGATGCCCAGCTGAAGAAGACCTACCATTTTGGCCATATTGTGGGTAACAGTCCGGCCATGATGAAGATCTACAACAAAATCAATCAGGTGGCTGATACACGAACCAATGTGCTGATTACCGGAGAGAGCGGCACCGGAAAGGAGTTGATCGCCCAAGCCATCCACGAAAACAGCGCCAGAAACAACAAACCTTTCACGGTCATTCACTGTGGCGGCATTCCGGAGACCTTGATGGAAAGTGAACTGTTCGGTCATAGAAAAGGGGCTTTCACAGGAGCCATCGATGACAAAAAAGGGCTCTTTCAGGCGAGTGATGGAGGAACCGTTTTTCTGGACGAAGTTGCAGAGCTAACACCCGGGGTCCAGGTGAAAATCCTTCGCGTGGTCCAAGAAAAAGCATTTAAACCGGTCGGCGAAACACGGGATGTTGAGGTAAATGTGCGCATCATTGCTGCTACAAACAAGAATCTGGAAGATGAGGTGATTGCCGGAAACTTCCGGGAAGACCTTTATTATCGGTTGAATGTCATTCATATTGATATGCCCCCTCTCCGGGAACGGCGGGAGGATTTACCGATCCTGGCGCAACATTTCTTGGAAAAATATGCCAGAGAGATGGACAAGTCGATCCATAAACTCTCCTCCTATGCCCTCGATATGTTGGGTCGATATGATTTCCCGGGAAACATTAGAGAGCTTGAAAACATGATCGAACGAAGTGTGGCCCTTGAAACGACGAATGTTATTCTTCCTGAAAGCCTGGCCCTTTCCACGTACAAGAGGGGTGAGAAAAGCTCAAAAGAACAAGCACTTGTCGACTTTGACATACCACCAAACGGGCTCGATTTAGACCGGGTCTTGGCGGATGTGGAGCGGGGTTACCTGGTGAAAGCCCTGGAGATGGCGGGGGGGGTGAAGCAGAACGCAGCGGAACTTCTTGGGATTAAACCCGATTCTTTCCGATATCGGTTTGATAAATATGGAATGGGTGCTGCGGTCAAAGACGAATCTAATGAAGGATAGCCCCCCAGTGAAGCGTGAAAAATTCCCGGTGAAGCGTGAAGAATTCCCGGTGTCCTCCCTGATTGCATAACCAGTCACGTGAGGAAACAAAGAAATGCCACGAGCGATATGCGCTTAAAATTTTGATATATTTATCTTTTTCTGTGTTCGCCCAAAAAAAATCATATGCTCTTCAATAGTGGTATACAAATTGCTTAAAAGGGTCCTGGAATCTTAAGCCTTACCGAAAAAGGAAGGAGGTGAAGCTTAAAAAGATAGTTTTTTAGAGTTACCAACGAACTGACGCAGATTTTCGATATTACACAGACGTAGAAGGGAGGTGTATGGAAATGTTACAGAAAATGGTTAAGAAAAACGAAAAGGGTTTTACACTCATTGAGTTGATGATCGTTATTGCCATCATCGGTATCTTGGCAGCTATTGCCATCCCGAACTTTATCAGCTATCGAAGACGGTCATACAACTCAGCGGCCAATTCGGATACCAAAAACGCCTATACTGCTGCACAGGCATATTTTACAGACAATCCGACCGGATCAGCTTCTGGCACCGGGATCTTATCACAATACGGATTCAGACAGACTGCTAATGTCACCCTAAGCACCACTGGAACCCAAGCTACATTGCAGATTATATCTTATCACTGTTCAGGAGACAGAACCTATACGGCTAGCAGCGAGGGAGCCATTACCAACAATTAAGCATCAACTGAACCTCATCCAAAAGCGGAGAAACAAGCTCATCCTTTCTCCGCTTTTTTTTTGCAAATGTGAAAAAATGGGATGCGGAGGTTTTTGCCTTGCACGCCTCTTTTGCAACTCGGTTGAGTGAGTATCTCACCAATATCAGGGCGCTGCTATTTTATCTGGCTCTCATATCAGCCTTGTATGCGCCCGTGGTGTTTGGGGGAAAGAGCCTTCAACCCGCGCTTTACCAGCCTCACGGTCTGGTACGGGGATGGCCTTATGCGTATGAAGGCAGAAAACCGATAAACACGTTCAATGTCGACCTTGCCACCCCTGCTTACTATGAGTGGCCTGTTAATAAGCTGGTTGGTGATATTTACAGATCCGGTTCTTTACCCCTTTGGAACCCATACCAAGCAGCAGGCACGCCGCTGGCTGCGGATTATAGCACGAGGGCGTTCTTTCCCTATCAGATCCTGGAAAATTTGAGCCCGGTCTGGATGTGGGACTTTTTTCTCTTGGGCAGGCTGCTGGTGGCGGGCTTTTTCTCCTACCTTTTTCTGAGGCGAGTCGGCCTCTCCTTTACAGCCGCATGGCTGGGTGGCATCTTGTACATGTTTTCTGGGACGATGGTTTGGTTCATTAACCTGGAACAGATGACCAACGAAGCCATGATGCTCCCAGTGTTTTTGTATAGTCTCGAAGCGACAATCCAGCGGGCAGCAAGGACGCGAATTGCCGTTTCAGGAATGGTATGTGCTCTGGTTTTGTTGGCAGGGCAACCAGAGGTGGCACTTTATATCCTGTTGCTTGGGGCTTGTTATTTCATTTTTAGGGCGTTAAGCCTATACAAAGGGAAGCATTTCGTGTCCCTTAACATGAAGTTTGCCCTGGTCGTCGTATTGGGGTTGGCCCTCGCTGCACCCTTGATTTTCCCTTTCCAGGAGTTTGTTTCTTCCAGCCACCATGTTCACCGCCCCAGTGCAGGCATAGGCACGCAAGACATCCCAAATTGGAAGAGAATCTTTGCCGCTTTGACCCCAACAGCGACCGAAATACCAGCCGACCCCGAGATACTTCCGGAAGTGCTTGCAAGGTTTGATGATGGTGACGACCGGCCAATGCACTTTCGAATTTTTGCCACAAAAGGCGTGTGGGACTGGATGGGGGGCTACACAGGCGTCTTGTCTGTGTTTATGGCGCTCACGGGTATCTCCATAGTTCTTACCAAGCGGTCTGTGGAATGGAGGGGCATCATTCTTTTCTTTTCTTGCTTTGGTGCAGCAATATTACTGAAGCACTTCGGAGTTCGGCCTTTTGTCTGGTTGGGCCACCTACCAATCTTTAACTTAGCGTGGGGCCCGCGTTGGGCGGGCCCTACATGGGTGTTTTCTTTTTGTATGGCAGGGGCAATCGGGTATCAGGTGATTCTTGGTTGCAAGAACCCTGTGAATGGTGACATCCACACCAGCAGACAAGGTGCGCCTAAGGCAATACAGAACTCCGGGACAGTGGCTGCTACAAAACCCCCGCACCGCACTTCTGCGAACGAGAACACCATTATGTTGAGCCTGCACAGGTATCTCCGCAACCGCTTGCATTACTTGCCAATCACTGTATTCCTCATGCTCTTGGCACTCTATCTCTGGATACCCCTCCCGGAGGTCGTGGCGCTGGCCATAGAGAGAAATGTTCATTTTGGTCCCATCTCAGCCCCTTACATTATTCCTTCCATGCTTGTCGGCCACGTGGAGACCATCTTAGTTTTGACGGCGGCCCTGATCATTACGATATATTATATCAGAACCGGGAAGGGTATTTACGGACTCGTAGGGCTGGCAGTCGTGGATTTGTGGTGGGCAATCCCCAGGGGCTACAATTATTATTGGCTATATCTAAAGGGCATACCCTTTATGGGAGGGCTTCTGTTGGTAATTGCCCTTTGCCAAAAAAAATGGCGGTTGGCCGTAAGTGCCGCGGCATTCTTCTTCATATCTTTCTTATGGCTGGACTTGAAGGCACCTAACGGGTTCCCGGACAGGTACAACCCTTTCACACCCCCTCCCTACGTTCAATTTTTAAAAGAAAAACAAGGCCATTACAGGGTTATAGGCGGATATGGCTTGCTGTACCCGAACTATGCTGGTGCCATCGGTCTTCAGGATCTGAGATACATCAATGCCCTGATGATCCCCGCCTATAGAAAGTACCGGTTTGAAGGTCTACAAGTCACTTTGGACAACGAGGAGGTTGAGGTTTCTTCGCTGTGGTTTACCGGAAGACCTGAGCGCGTCATAGCTTTTTATGACGACACAATAGGCGTGTACTTCAAGATTGTGCGCCGAGGCATTGAAGAGGACATCAAAGAAAGGCTTCCTTACTACTCCCTGCTGGGTGTAAAATATATTTTGATGCCATCTCAGTTTAAACTTGACGAAACCTGGTTTTCCGAGGGCGAGAAAAGTGTGCCGTATCTGCCAGTCATTTACAGCAATGATATCAAGATATACGAGAATCCATGCGCATTTCCCAGATCTTTCATAATCCATGATTTTGAAATGCTCTCTTCCAAAGAAGTTCAAATCAATCCACCAGGGTGCCAGGAAGAGCCTTGGCACCCAATCGCTGACCCTGTATCCCAAGGCCAGCAATACGAGAAAGAAGGGGCCTCTATTAAAAAATACAGATGCAACAAAGTGGTTATAGAAGCGCGTCTCGAACGTCCCGGCCTGCTGGTATTAAGTGATGTCTACTTTGATGGATGGGAGGTGTATGTTGACAAAGAGCCGGACAAGATTTTCAGAGTTAACGGACTCATGAGAGGGGTCTTTCTTGAAAAAGGGACACACACTGTGGAATTCCGGTATATGCCCAAAGCTTTTGCACTTGGCCTAACAGTGGGGGCTGGAGGCCTTATCGCGGTTGTAATATTGTTGATTCCATTTATTCCGGGGAGAAGATATCTTGGGACATACCCATAACAAGGTGAAGGAAAAGGCACCGGAATTGTTTAGATCGGCAAATCCGACCATGTTTTACAGGGTAATGCGGTTCATCTGGCTTCATACGGGAATCATGATCATTCTGGTACCGTTTTCTGTTTACCTCTTGACCGCCTGCCCAACGGTTTACTTGGGGGACAGCGGCGAATTAACCGCAGCGGCCTTCTCGCTGGGCATTCCGCATAACAGCGGTTATCCTATTTACGCCCTCCTGGGAAAACTCTTTTGCTTTCTGCCGATCGGCTCTATCGGATTCAGAATGAACCTCATGTCAAGTCTGTTTGCCGTTCTCACGGTTTGGCTTGTGTATTCCTTGACCTTAAGAATCACAGCCTCAAAGTTGTCAGCTTTTGCTGGGGCCTTATTTTTGGCGTTTGTACCGGTTCTCTGGTCTCAAACCGTATCTGCAGAGGTGTATACCCTGCACGCCTTTTTTGTGGCGCTACTGATGAGGGTTTTGTGGTGGTGGGATGAAACGCGCGAATTCTCCCGGCTATCCCTGTTTGTTTTCTTAACGGGAATCAGCTTTGGAAATCATATGCAGACAGTCATGCTGGCCCCAGCAGTTCTATTCATCGTTATATCTGCAGATTACAGAATACTTTCTAACGTAAGAAACTTCTTTTTCCTCTCGGCGGTTTTTCTTCTTGCCTTATCCGTGTATCTGTACCTGCCCGTTCGCACTGAGGCAGAGGCAGCGATCCGCTGGGGTGACCCAAATACTCTGGATCGGTTTATTGTGCACGTAACTGCCAGCGCCCATCGAAAGAGTTACGTCTTGACGAAAAGTCCACTGGAATATGCACTACGAGCCAAGGAAACGCTGCTACTGGTTATCAGTCAGTTTGGTGCACTGCTATTGCTGGCCTTGTGGGGGTGGCTCAAAATGGCGCGTATGCGCTGGCAAATCTTTTTCTTGGCAGTCATTATGTTTGATTTTGTCTATACCATATTTTTGAATATTATTTCTTTTCAAATCACCGCATTTTCTATTCCCACCTGCATAGTCTCGGCTATACTCATCGGTATTGGCATTGCCCATATCTTGGAATGGACCAGACATTATCTCTTTTTTGGTAAAACGAGTCATAGGGTTTTAACAGGAGCTTTTTGCGTGTTACCAGCGATACCGCTTGCTGCTAATTTTGACCTTTGTAACCAAAGTCGAAATTATGCAGCTTATGAGCATATCCAAAATATCTTCAGCACAGTTGATGACCAAAGTACCCTTTTCTTGGATGGAGATAACAACATATTCCCCGTCACTTACGGACGAATAGTAGAACGGATGCGGGAAGATGTGACGCTCTATGATCGCCTCAATCTCCTTTTCAGGATGCCTTATCAGAATGACCGCCAGGCCTGTTCCGGCATGAAGGGCGGAGAGTTCCGCCGGTGTGTCGAAAGGTGGATTGTTGAAAACACGCAAAATGGTGTCTATTACGCGGTATTCAATCCCCATGCCGTTTCCGTTCCGGATCAATTTGTGGTGTATCCTTACGGGGTTCTTTACAAGGCCGATCCCGGCAAAATTCGGTTCCCTGAAGATATAGGCAAACGTGTCTGGAACCGTTACATGACGGAAAGCATATTTGACAACTTTTACAAAGATTTCATGAATCGGCACTTGTGCGCCCAATTTCATTTCAGTCTGAGTAAATATCTGTTTATGGTCGGTCAGCCATCGCTAGGCCTGAAAGCAAGCAAATGGGCCTCCCAGATGGCATATGATGATACAATGATCCATTCTGACATAGCCCTTCTCCTCACAGATCACGGGTTTCTTGAAGATGCGCGCTTGGAACTGGAAAAGGCTTTAATCTATTACGATGACCTGAGCGGAGTTTATACCAACTGGGGTCATTACTATTATGGGCTTCGCGATTATGACGAAGCAGTCCTGTTTTTTCGCAAAGCAGTTGAGCTGAATCCTAAGAGTTTCGATTACTATAACAATTTGGGCTTGGCCCTTTACCATACCGGCAGGGTTGAGGAGGCTATTGTTGCCTTTCAACAGTCATTGTCAATTCATGGAAATCAGCCCAAGGTTGAAAGATTTCTACAAGAACATGGCTTAACGTAACTTTGGCAGGCTCTGCAACGGGAATGATGGGTTAGACTGATTGTCAAAAATATGTTCCGTTTGCTCGCAAGTCGTTGATGATTGAAAATATTATTTGGCGAACGACATTGTGCAATTTTGGAGAAGATTTTTGAATGTGACTGGCGTTTAAAATTGCAAGCTGTCTGAGG
>JBFEUB010000142.1:0-9309 GCA_041547605.1 Desulfobacteria bacterium | reverse complement strand
TAAAATTTAGAGATGAGTTGGTAAAAGATAAATTAATTCCATGTTTTATGAAAATAATGACACAATCAAGCGAGAATTTTGAGGAGACTTTAAAACCTACTTTTTTTATGAATTACAAACATCCGTCTGTTTCCTGGCATACAATCACCTCCAAATGTTGGAATCTTGCTGGTCAAATGAATCCCAGTCTAACTTTTCCTTTCCTCGTTTCCCCTTTTTACGTTTAGCCGCAAAAAAGCATCTGAGGTTCGCCTTTCCGCAGCACGCCCATCCCCAATTTGGGCGCTACTTTAGCCACTGCCTTATCACCTCCCTTGCTCTGGTGTGGTCTCTTGCGGGTCATTCAGGGCCGGTGCCTCGATCTCTTCGGGCGGTTCCTTCATGCCCGACCGGAAATTCCTGATCGCCTTTCCAAGGCCGCTCCCGACTTGGGGCAGCCTCCCGGCCCCAAAGAGAATAATGACAATCACCATGATGATGCCTATCTCTGCAGCGCCTGGATGAAACATGTGCGACCTTCCTCTGGTCCCGGGCTAAGAGCCCGGCTTGACAACATGAGATTTTTTGCTTGCTTGGCTCTTGATCGCAGATTTTTTTATGGATGGGAGCGCAGAAGCCGTGGGGGAAAAACCTTGACTGGAGGAGCGACTTGCGCTATAGAGACAGGTAACAAGTCAAAGCCGCTACCCCGCCGTATCCCCCGGGATCCGGTGCGGGTTTCTGGCACGGGGACTATCAGGTTAAGAAGCTGGCCAGCTCGCTGATAGTCCCTTCTATTATTTAGATGCCCCTGAGACTTCTTTGCCCCCGTTCCCCCTTATTCCAAAGTGGTTTGTGCCATGCCCTCAGACCTGCTTTTTTGTTCTAAAAATCCTGGCACCGTGCGTGGAAAAGGATCCCGTGTCATGGCCGGTCTCGGCATGGGGTCCTCTGAAAAACCCCCAGGGCCCCACACACACGTCTCCAGGTCACCCATCTTGTGTCCGAAAAAGTACAGAACCGATTTTTGCAACTATTTGAAAACCTTACGCCAGCGTATCCATTTATCATATGTGTCATGACTGTCAATAGGGGTTTATTGGTAGGAAAATCATAGGTTAAACCTACTATTTTCCCACGGACAAAAGATAACCTCTTAGACTGCTTCGCCTTTTCGTCAGATCAAGCTTCCTTCGGAGGTTCTTTCTGTGAAAATCCACCGCCGATGCGGACACATGTAACAAGTCCGCGATCTCTTTCGTTGTTTTGCCCTCCCGAATCAGGTTCGCTACCTGGATTTCTTTGGATGTGAGATGCGGATATTCCGATGCCAGCTCTGTTAAAAACGGAGAAACAATGTCCTGCAGATTCGATTCGATTATCGACGTATAGGTTTTCTGGCTGAAACCCAATCGGGTCTTTTTAAGGGCGTGAATATAAGGAAAGATCCGTTTCTTGACGTTTGAAACCACTTTTTCTTCAAGGCGGTTTTTATCTTCCTCCCTGCGTTCCAACAGAACCTTCAGAGCGGTGGTCAACTCCTCGAGTTGCCGGGCATGCGCCTTTAAGGCCTCACCTTTTTCATGCAGGGCATCCGCCACCCGCCTCTGTTCCGTGATGTCCGCGACATTACCCAAGATGGCAGGCCTTCCCTGGTATTCAATTTGGGTGTCTTTGACAACAACCCATATCGTGTTACCGTTTCTTGTCACACCCCTGGCCTCATATTGGGGCGGGATCTCTTCCCCCTGCAGCAGCTTTTTTCTCATGCGGTGAACGAGGGCCCTGTCATCAGGATGAACCAGCCGCAAAGACTCCATACCCGTCACCTCATCTTCCGCATGCCCGAAAATCTCGCCAAACCGCTCATTGGCATGGACGATCTTTCCGTCCTGGACGATGTAAATGCCGGTCAGCGAGTTTTGTACCAACCGGCTATAATCGTCCTTTGATTTTCGCAGCGCCGCCTCTGCACGCTTGCGTTTGCGTATTTCCTCATTGAGATGTTCTGCATACAGGACGGATTGGTCGTACGCAATTTCCAGCCGCCTGAAGGTTTCGCCTAACCACTCGTCCATCTCCCTGCTGTGACGCGCTGGTGTCTTGACCGGGTCCGGGGCTCGCTTTGCCTGGCTATTATTGTCCCGGCGCTTTACCCCGTTAGTTTCTCTTTGGACCTCCCGCGGTCGCTGTTCATTAACGCCTTGCACCATCCCGGCCCTTTTTCTGGGTTAGCGGTATGTTACGGCCCGGAGCCTGCAACGGTATCCCGTGAAACAAAGCCATGAGACTTCCAACAGCCCCTTGCTTGGCGACTTCTTCACAGTGCGCCGTGCCGATGGTCTGTGCCGGCTTCCGGCACCTCAGGCAGAAAAGAGGCTACCGTGCTTATCACTTTTGGGTGACGCTCCCCAGCCGTAACGATGTTCTTTGACGTTGCCTATCAGCCGCATGGCTGTGTGAAAAACCTGTCGGTCAGCCCAACGCCGCGTTCCCCTGGCTTCGGCGTTTTTGCCCTGGGGCATTTCTTTAACGATATGGGCGAATTATGTACCGGAAAAGCCCCAAGATCAATGGGGCAAGATTCCCAATTGGGACTAGGTAAAACTACCTATAGATAAGACAGGCCCGCGAGATGTGGCATCGTGGTGCGGCGTCGCTTTATTGGGCAGGAGAGGTGTAGCCCTGGTGTATGGCGTATCTTACCAGCTTGGCCATCTTTTTGATGTTCAGCTTTTTCATAATATTTTCACGATGATGCTCTACTGTGCGGATGCTTATATAGAGCATATCGGCAATCTCTTTGTTCGACATCCCCTCGGCAATGAGCTTTAAGATCTCTTTTTCGCGCACCGTCAGGGGGTCGGGCGGCGATGTCACGGGTCCGTTTTGGGACGCCCGAATTAAGTCACGCGTCAGCCCCCCGGATAAAAGGGGTGATATGTAATGCTCCCCCTGCCGAATTTTTTCTATGGCAGCAAACAGTTCCGTATCCGCATCCTGCTTAAGCAGGTATCCTTCGGCACCGGCCGTGAGGGCATAAAACACGTATTTCGTGTCCTTGTGCATGGAAAGGATCAGCACCTTCAGGTCTGGAGAGATCATTTTGATCTCTCTGGTTGCTTCAAGCCCTCGCAGATTCGGCATGGATATGTCCAAAATCACCATATCAGCAGCCACCCCTTTTAAGACTTCCAGCAGCTGAAGGCCATCGTTCGCCTCTCCAACCACCTCAAGCCCCTCGGCTGCTTCAAGAATATTCTTGATGCCCTGGCGGAACAGGACATGATCGTCGGCCAGCACAATACGATAAAAGCTCATTTTTGGTTTCCCCTTTCATGCACCGGAATTCTAAAGGTGATTCTGGTCCCCGCCCCCTGTTTGCTCCACATGTCTAGCGAGCCGCCCAGCATGCGTGTCCGCTCATACATGGCAGACAACCCCACCCCCTTTTGGGAGGGAGGTTTGCCAAGAACCTGTTTTACGTCAAACCCCTCTCCGTTATCTTCCACCTGAAAAACAACGTGGCCGTCCCCTTTGGCGATCTCGATGGATACGTGGCTGGCCCGGGCGTGTCTGGCTATGTTTGTAAGGCATTCCTGAAAAATCCTGTACACAGTAATTTGAGCCTCCTGGGAAAACAGGGTATCCAGCTCTACTGGATCAACGGAGTTCTCAACATGAAAACGCTTGGTGGAGGCCTCGACAAGCCACCAGATCGCAGCCGAGAGGCCCAGGTCTTGCAAGATGGAAGGGCTCAAGTCTCGGGAGAGACGACGGACAGTTTCACTCACCTCGGTTATGTAGTTCATCGTGTCATCGCAATCCTTTTTCAGGCCTGCCTGATCGGATTTCAAGGCGCGTTCAATAGCTCTCACCTTGAGCTTCAACACCATGAGAGCCTGCCCCAATTCGTCATGGAGCTCTATGGAAAGCCGCTTCCGTTCTCTTTCCTGCGCTGTAAGTAGTTGGGACGACAGAAAACGAAGCTCACTCTCTGATTTCCGCAGTGCCTTCTCTACCCGCTTGCGCTCGGTGATGTTTATTAGATTTCCCATGATAGCGGGCTTTCCTTCATAGTCGATGACGGTTGCCATCATTTCGCTCCAGATGGTGGTTCCGTCCCTTCTGACTCTCCGGACCTCGTACTGCTGGGCAACTTCTTCTCCCCGCAATCGTCTTGACGCGATTTCTTTCAAGCCCTCCCTGTCCTCAGGATGGACCAAGGACATGGGGTCCCTTCCCAGCAATTCTTCAGGCTTATAACCGTGCATCTCTGCAAACCTGTCGGTCACAAACACGTACTTTTGATCCTGGTGGATGAATATGCCGGTGAGGGAGCTGTCAACGAGGATCTTGTATTCCTCCTTCGACTTCTGAAGCGCCTCTTCGGCTCGCCTGCGTTCGGATATCTCCTGTTTAAGAAGCACATTGGCCCGCGTAAGCTCTGCCGTTCGTTCTTTAACGCGGATTTCCAGGCCACGCTGAGCCGCTTGCAGTGCCGCCTCCGCCTGCTTACGCTCGGCCATTTCTCTGGAGACACTTTCAATCATCTCGTTGGTCACTTTTCCGAGGCTCTCCAAGAGTTCAACGCGAGAAAGCCCTGACACCCGAGCACTCAGGTCGCCGCTTGAGACCCGATGCAGTGTGTCGAAGTGCTCTGCCAAACCTATGGCAAACTCATGGGACAAACCAACGATCTCTGCCAGGTTCTCTGCAGTGACGTTCACGCTGTGTTTTAGCTTGGCAATCAACTCGATGTCCGACGTCTCAGGTATCTTGACAGTCGGGTCTCCTGAGGAAATCCGCTTGAGTGCTTCAAAGACCTCGGATAAGCCTACGGCCATCTCCATATGCACGGTTTGCAGCTGCTGCTCTGCAATCTTTCGATCCGTTACGTCACGGAACGACTCAATGGCCCCTACGGTCTTGCCACTCTTCTTAAAAGGCGTTGCAACGAGTTCAACATGTAACTTCTTTCCATCTCTGGTTTGCCTTCGGGATTCCAGTTTCTTCCATTCTTCTCCCCTCGCGATGAGCTTGAGCGTGCAGTTGTTCGTATGGCAGCCGTCGCCGGGAAATACCTCATAACACTTTTTGCCCACAGCATCTTCGGCTGACAAGCCGGTCAGGTGCTCCATCTGCTCGTTGATCTGGAGAATGTTGGAGTCGTGATCGATGACCCGCATCGCATCCCCGGAGCCCTGCAACACGGCGGCAATATGCTCCTGCGCATTCGCCAATTCACTGACCATGTCATTGAAAGAACCAGCTAATTCTGAAATCTCATCACGCGTATCTACATTAACCCGTGCGGTCAAATCACCCCTTCCGATACGTCGGGCCGCTTGGATCAAATTGTCTACCGGCCCGGTGATGCTGCGTATGAGATAATGACCCAAGATGATCCCGGCAAGGACAGCGGTCGCGCCCAATACGAGCAATAACACCAACGCCTGGATATGGATGGCATAGCTGCGATCCTGGGCCCTGCCTGACAGGTCGAACAGTACCCGTTCCTCTTCTTTCAATTTAGCTGATAAGCCCCGAACAAAATCATCCATCTCTTCCATATAAAAGCCAGCCCGGTGACTTTCCATCGGCAGTTGGAGCTCCAAAAGATCCAGGGCTTTCATCCTAAAGTCGGGCAACCTTTCTTCAATAACCAGAAGGTGATCTTCGGCCTTACGCAATATCCCGTCAAACTCCGGCCCGTTCTTCACCCTTTGGTCCGCAATCAGCGTTTTCAGTCCATCCTTTTTTGCCAGAATGTTCCCATAGTCCTTCAGAAATATCTCTCGCTCATCCTTGTTGGCGTGTATCAGATAATCATGGGGCCCCATCAAGGTTTGCTCGAAGAGCACCCTCAACTCCTGGCAGTGATTGTAGATATTGATAGCGTTGGCTGCTTGCTTTTCGGCCTGGTGTTCCTGGTGCCACCCCCATATCCACGTTATTAGACAGCCACCGAATAGCAGCAGAAGCGTTGCCGAAACGATCGCTATTTTCTTTTTCAGCGTCAAACCAGTCATTCTCAACCGGCCATTTTTCTTAGATCATCAAAAACACGCTCATCAACCTTGACAAAACCGTGCCTTATGTCGGCAGGGAAGCCGCGTCTTTCCCATAACTCCAACCCTGGCACGCGAGCCAGCGCATTCAGGACTTTTTCCATATCTCTTCCATCCGTCCCAGGCGCACATGTAAACACCCCGGCGACAACAGGGCCGGTTTGTGCGACATGGGACAACTCAGATGTCTGTATCCCGGAATGTCCATAATACATTGAACGGTTACAGATGGGACACATCAACGTTCTCACGCAACCCACGTCTGCCTTTCCGTGAAATATGTCCAATACAATGTCCGTGCATGTCCCGCCATGCCTGTATGCCGCCAAGTCCTTTTCTAAGTCTATTCCGTTGTCTTTGATCAGTTTTCTTGCCACCACCCATTTGGTCGCAGAACCCCTGGGGCCAAATATCACGTGTTTCCCCTTTACATCTTTAATGGTTTTGATGTGCCTGTCGGCTCTCGCAATCATGCACCCCGTCTCAACGGGCCGGCCCTTATATGCATCAATAAACCCACACAAGAAGACATACAGATTATTCTTGTCTATGAGATCGTCGACCTTCAAATAGATAGCCGGATCAATATAAAGAAAATACGCCTTTCGTTCCTTAAGCCTAGTCGCAAATTCTTCAAAGTTCTTTGGTACGAAAAGTTCAATCTTAAAACCCGTATTCTTCGACAGGTAACTTGAAACGACCCTGAATTTACTGAACATGATGGATCGCTTACCGCACGGACTGACGATTAATTCATATTTATTTTCCGCGTGGTTCGCAGCTTCTCCCGCTTTTTGCTTTTCTATGGATTGCCCCAATTTTTCCGTGGAATTATCCTGACAGGAGCCAACAAGACATAGCGCGGGGATTGCTATCAAAGCGATGAGGATTGTTTTTTTGAACACAACGCACCTTCCTTATCGTGGCCGGGCATGGCAATAGTTTGAACGGCAGCACGCCCAGCTGCAGCGTGTTTCAGTGCAGCAATACTACACCGCTTCTTTCTCGCAGCACAAACCATGCCATAATATCCCATGCACATAATTGCCAATAATGCCGGTTGGTTAAACCTTCTTTCTTTCAACTAACTCAGCACGCACATACGGACGTATTTGGCCGGCGTTCTGGCCACGTGTCAAATGATTGACTCTAATGGGAATTTCACGATAACGTTCCGGTAAGAGCTGATAACTATTGAACCGTAGCGGCGAGCGCATTCCTAATGATTCTTGCCGGAGCAGGGTGCCTTTTGGGGCAAAAGATTGGGGCGGAGAGCAAGTTATGGAAGCATGCAAATATGTTCTATCGGATGACGGAAACTTGCGCCCGCGGCGGGTAATGAAGGCTTTCTTAGATACGTGGCGGGTTTAATGACGTGGCGCCTTGATCTTCTTTCTGGTTCCGTCTGAAGTGTGGTTGTCCTCCTCAGCGGTCACACCGTACAGATTGCCCGGGGGGGGAGCGCCCCTTCTTTCGGTTGAAACCTCGCACTCGGTGAAGTGAGGCTTATCCTCGCGGTTAGAGGCCACCAATGCCTTCACCACGTCCCAGCTAATTTCATGCCTTTCCGCCATCGCGGTGATTTCCTCCAAGGCCGTGCGATTGTCATACGAAATCGGCCGATAGGGCCTCGTCGAAATGAGAGCATCGTAGATGTCACTGACAACGACGATCTCCACCATGGGGTCCATGATTCGGACACCGCGTGGATATCCCGAACCATCCCTCCTCTCGTGGTGATCCCTGGCTACCATGGCGGCAGGGTTCTGCTTGTCCTTAAGGTAATAGCTGAGTAGGACATAGCCCGCTACTGTGTGATGTTTTAGGATGTCCCGCTCTGTCTGGGTAAGAGGAGTGGCCTTTTTCAAAATGTCTAGCGGAACGCAGACCTTGCCAAAATCGTGAGAGGGGCCGGTTGCAGCCTCTTCGATCCGGTCCTGATGGACGGAAAACATATTCTTCGCCAGGACCGTTGATAGAGCAGACACCACCAGGATGTGCCGGTAGGTATACGGGTCATGCTTCTTGAAATAGTCCAACGACTCCAAAACCGGACCGACAAGGTCAACACGGTCCATAAGATTCACGATACCAGAACGTACTTCCCGGTCCGCGAAGACTACCCGGTATGGAGGCTCGCTGAGAAAATCAAGCAGATCCTCTTTGACTGAACCGTGCTGAAATAGGGAATAGGCTTGATGCGAAGTGGCTCGACTTGAAGAGATGACATCATCTAAGGTCTCTCCGGAGAGTTCGGCGCCGGCAGGCAGCAAAAGTCGGTTGTCCAGTGTACGAACCGGATGGACTAGTGTTTGGTCACTCATGGAGGGCCCCTTTCCTCGGTCACGCGATGATTCGGCGTCTACGGTGGCGATAGCATTATCGAAGGTCCATGAAGCTCAGATAAATCCCGACACGTCGGGACACGGAAGGCACCCGTTGTTGCGCTTGATTCCCTCGGCCTCAAATGATGGGGCCTTGTCAGACGAGAAATCTGGCAAGTAAACCATTTGGTTATAGGCTTCTAACTCAAATCATACGTTTCGTCAAACAGTCCTGGAAAACCGTGGCAGAACGATTGTTTTACATAGCTGACTGTTGCCAGCAGGCAAAATAAAAGGCAACAGGTTGTCTCTTTGGGTGTCCCGACCAAAGGGGGGAGAGCCTGTCGCCCTGACTTGTTCCAGGGGAAATCCCAGGTCGGGGTCGTTTTTCTCTTCTCAGGCATCTTTGTGGTGTGCAGAGAGAAAAATTTTCGCCACTGACCCGAGACTTCCCCCGTTACCCCGAAGAGCAAGCACCCCGTACCCTCCTTTAAAAGGTATATGGCCGGGCTTGATTCGGGGCTTTGATGGAAAGCTTGCGCTACATTTTCAGTTCCCTGGCCATATAGACGCGCGGAAAGCACTTACAGTAACTCGAATCCGCATAAGACACCGCGAACGGGCAGCCGGATGTCTCTTTTTCCAGGCATTTAATAAAAGAGCCGAGTCCAACGTCTTCTGCCTTGCAGGTAAAGCCGCATCCCGGCTTGTGCCATTTAAAATCAGGGGGAAGTTTTAGTCCCTTTATTGCCTTCTCTATGATCATCATATGCGCATGTTTCATTCTTGACCCCCTTTCACATGGTTCATACGCACTCACGTCATGCAGAATTGGCAGCTCCTGTTCCTTCTATCGGAAACCCGGGCGCACACTTAATAGGCAAAAATACCCATAGGGGGATGGGGAAAACGGCCGTTTTTTCTGGGCAAAAAAT
>JBFEUB010000141.1:0-9418 GCA_041547605.1 Desulfobacteria bacterium | reverse complement strand
TATGCCAAGCATCCTGCAAATGAGTGGCTGAACAAACTTCTCAAATGCCATAATGGCCGAGACCGTATAACCTGGATTTCCAATCACGGGTTTATTGTCTATAATTCCCAGCACAGTTGGCTTCCCGGGCATGATGGTAACGCCATGTACTAGGACCTCTCCAAGCTGCGCAATCACACCTGCCGTGTAATCCTCAGAGCCGGCAGAAGAGCCTGCGCTGACAACGACAATGTCGGCATCTCCGGCTGCAGCCCCACGTACTGTATTCAGAATCTCTTCGAAGATATCAGGGACGATCGGGTGGGGTACATACTCTCCACCACAGGCCCCGACCAAGGCCCCCAGGATGGCAGAATTGCTTTCAACTATCCGGCCCGGAGGTGGTGCGCTGGCTGTCAGATCCTGCTGGGCAACGAGTTCTGAACCGGTTGGGATGATGACCACACGGGGCTTTTGTTTGACCTTTACATCAAAAACACCACCATTTAAAAGAGCACCGATTTCATATGGCGTGACGAGATGATTTTGGGGGAGGATAAGCTCGGTGGCCACTATATCCTCGCCCACTCTTCGCACGTATTGCCAAGGGTATGCTGCCGACTCGATCTGAACCGATTCCTCGTTGACGATCACTACGTGCTCGATCATAATGACCGCATCTGTGCCCTCGGGCATGATTTGACCCGTATTGATGTAAAAGGCATCCTCTCCTATGCGAAGCTGCTTGGGCCGGTCTACCGTTGTACCGAAGGTGGTATCCGCCTTTACAGCAATCCCGTCCATGGCTGCTGCATGGTAACTGGGACAGGAGAATCTGGCAAATACCGGTTCTGCCGTGACCCGTCCAGCGGCCTCTCGAGCCGGAATGGTTTCCGGCTGGAGGTATTGATCGAATACGAAATGACCGAAGAAAACCTCCCAGGCCTCCTCCAGGGATTTCATCTGCAGATAAATATGTCTAGGACTTTGCATGGGCATCTTTCATTGAAACTTCCTGCGGTCCCGATGAATCGGGACAAGGAATGCGCTCGCTGCGGCAGTTCAAAATATCTTTTCAAATTCTTGGTTACAAACCTTGACAATTCTTTGTTTTAGACGTTTGTAGCTTTTGAGGAGTTTCTTGCCGGTAGGGGTTAAAGACGAGCCGCGCTCCTTTCCGCCGCCTGGTCTTGCTTCGACTACCTTGGTGCCCATCCGTTCCTCTGTCGATTTGATCCGCCCCCAGAGAGCACGGTACGACATGTTCAGCTCTTTGGCTGCTTTGTTCATCGAACCCAAGCGATCAATCGCCTCAAGCATGCGTTCCCTACCGCCCCCGAAGATCACCTTCCCGTGATCGTCTTCGATCCAGAGCTTTGTTCTTATTCTCATGGCGCCCCCCTCTTCAACAGTTTTCGCTAAACGGAACAAAAACACATCTGGGAACCAGTTGAAATCTCCCCACAGCATGCTGAGGGGTTACCGAGCGAATCTGAAAATGGTGCCCTTCCTCACAGTCCCGATATATCGGGATTTATCGGGACCGTAGGGAGTTTCAATATTCTTCAACTGAATAGGATTTGAGTAGCTTGACACGGCTGCCCAACATTGATTAGTTTTTGAAACCAAAGGCCTTCCGTGCTAATCAGTTTGTGGGTCTTCGCGGAGCGAGACAAGCCGGTGAATGCAAGCTTGGGCCATACCCGCCGACTATTACTGCGCACCGCCTTACGGGCATTGTAGCCGGACGAAAAACGGATCCTTTTGGCTCAAAAAGAGAACCAATAAGAAACCCCTATACCAAAAATTTTAACGGCTTACCATAGGATTCTGCAGCATATGAAACTTGTAAGGACGGTAATTTTTGATTGCGATGGCGTGATGTTTGACTCCAAAAAGGCCAATGAGGCCTACTACAATCATATTCTGTCTCAGTTCGGAAAACCACCCATGAGCAGCTTGCAGTGTGACTATGTCCACATGAACACAGCAGAGCGGTCTGTAACATACCTGTTTAAGAATGACCCAAGTTTGAAAGATGCGATCGCGTATTGGCGCGAGATGAGCTATTTACCATTTATTCCCTTAATGGAAATGGAACCGTACTTGAAACGCTTTCTGGAATATCTTCGCCCTGCTTACAAAACCGCAATATCCACCAACCGGTCCGACACAATGAATCCTGTTTTAAAGCACCATGGGCTGGAGGGGTATTTTGACCTGGTCGTTTCGTGCCTCGACGTCAAAGACCCCAAACCCCATCCCGAGTCGCTCATCAAGATACTGGACTATTTTGGGCTGTCCCCGCAGGAAGCCATCTATGTTGGGGACTCAGAGATCGATGAAGCGGCAGCCATGGCTGCCGGGATTCCCTTGGTGGCATATAAGAACCCCTTGATCGCGGCTGCCTACCATGTAACGCACTTCAAAGAGATAGAAGATCTCCTGGAGAGAAACAGAACCGCAAGGTGACAGAAATACCGTTCCCCCCTTACCTTCTGCAATTGTTGAGGAAATGCTTTTGGAATGTTTAGACCGCATGCCATGCGCGGTTATTACGAAGAGCACAATACTGTTTGCAATAGATAATGCATAAATGGAGTCGTCACGGGGTATCTGTTTTTGAGTCGGGCCAAATCTTACGCAGCTTGTTAGGGGCAGCATGGATTGGGCGACACGAACCAGGTACACGTAGATGTGGCTTAGAGGCTCAGCCGCTCATTGTAAAAGCGGTAAGACCGGACGCCGAACGTGGTGCCGTTTGGACACCTGCCAGGCAATATTCCGTGACCTGACCTCAAAAAGAGATACCCCACGATGACCCATAGACATTCGGCTACGTGGATGCAAATGATGAGATGCTCTCCATAATAAGTAGTCGAATGGATGAGTCGTTGCATTGCACTTTCCCTAACCACGCAACGAGTCGACTACGCAACGGCTCAACCAACCACGCTATTGATCTTCCGTATAAAGCACAGCCAAAATAACTGTTTCTTTGTCACCATGGCACCGAACCAGGTGTGGAACCGTGGAATCGTAATAGATGCTGTCACCCGGGTAAAGCACATCGGTATAGTCTTCTAGGATGACTTCCATAGCCCCCTCCAAGATGTAAATGAACTCCTGTCCTGCGTGCGCAGAAAGTTCCTTCCTTGCTTTGGAAGGAGACAGAGTCACCATGAAGGGTTCCATGTGGCGATCCTTCTTGTCCGGCGCCAGAGACTCGTACGTATAGCCGTACCGATCCCCCTGCGCAGAAGTAAATCTGGAGATGACGCGCCGCTCGTGCTTTCGGATTACCGTAAAGGGTTTAACCTCACCGGTTGAGATAAACCGCCCAAGCTTCATATCAAGTGCCTTTGCAATCTTGATCAAGGCACCCAACGGCGGAGCAACCTCATTTGTCTCTATCTGGCTGAGATATTTTGAACCCAGGCCGGTCCGCTGGGCAACATCTTCTATGGTCAGGCCTTTTTCTTCCCGCACTCTGTGGACCCGCTCTCCCACGGAGGATAGTTCGCTGCGCTGATCGGCCGCCTCGGGAGCTGCGGCAGCCTCTTGTGCCTTTTCAGAAGAAAACTGACTGATATCTTCCAAGAAATCCTTGTAGGCGTCCGCCGACTTTTCATTACGCATGACAAAAAACCTCTCTTGTCAAAATGTTTTCTCTTGAACCTGTTCTAAGCTTCAGCCTTCAGAAAAGCCTCCAGCCCCTTCATGCTATCTACATTATAGACGGCATGCTCATAGGTGTCAGGGATGATTTTGCGCAGTAGGCCGGTCAACACCTTCTTGGGGCCCACTTCGGCAAACACTTCGACTTTCTCCTCTTGCATCCTGCACACCGAATCATACCATCGAACCGGGTTGCACAACTGCCTTGCCATGATCTCCTTGATCTCGTTGGGGTCTGATTCAGGGGAAGCGGTCAAATTGAACAACACAGGCCGCTTTGGCTCGTTCAACGGGACGTCTTCCAAAAACCCTCTAAAGTCCTTTTCGGCTCCCCGGATTAACTCGCTGTGCCATGCCCCACTGACCTTCAGGGGAATCGCCTTGGCGCCTTTGGCTTGTGCCACTTCAGAGACGGATTGAACAGCCTCTGGAGCCCCTGTTATAACAATCTGCTCAGCGGTATTATGATTTGCCACGGCGACCACGCCGTTCCCCTGAGCTTCCTCAACAATCTCTTGTACAGTATCAATAGGTAGACCTAAGATGGCGTGCATGGCCCCCTTGTGCTTGGTTCCTTCCCGGTGCATCAGTTGACCCCTCTTGAATACCAGCCTGCAAGCCTCTTCGGAATTCAACACCTCAGAAGACCGCAAGGCACTGTATTCTCCAAGGCTATGACCGGCAGTGAGATCGGGTTGAATGCCCTCGCTTTCCAGGGCTGCAAGACAGGCCAGGTTGACTGCTGTCACTGCGGGTTGGAGGTTCACAGTCAGTGTCAGCTCTTCCATAGGTCCCTTGAAACACAGTCTGGAGATATGGGATTTGGTGACTTCGTCAACCATATCAAAGATCTCACGCACAAAAATAAACTCTTCATAGAGGTCGAGACCCATCCCGACCACCTGAGAACCTTGTCCAGGAAAGAGAAAAGCTACCTTTTTCTTCAAAATCCGCCTCCTTGTTCGTTATTCCTTACTGGGTTCACGATTCAGGTCATTCCGTTCATCTAGCCTAAAAAGCCTCCGGGTGATGTCTACATAAAGAGACTTCTTATCTTTATGCCCGCTTTCCTTCAAAAAGAGGGTGGGGTCGTGCAGGATCTTCTTGACAAGGGCCGCTGTCATCCGGTCAATGGCAGCCTGGTCATCTTCGGATGCTGAAGTGAGTGAGGCAAAGGTTTTCTTGAGTTCTGCTTGCCGGATTCCCTCAACCTTTTCTCTGAGCGCAACGACAGTCGGCACCACATCAAGGGATTGGAACCATCTTCGAAACTGCACAACCGCGCTATCTACAATGCGCTCCCCCCGGCGTGCCTCCTGACGCCGTTCTTCTATATTTTCCTGAATGGCCCCCTTGAGGTCATCTATATCGTAAACATACACGTTGTTGATCCGGTTGACCTCAGGGTCTATGTCTCGGGGCACAGCAATATCAATGAAAAATAGAGGGCGATTCTTCCGGGCACGCATGACGCCCTTGAAATCGTCACGCACCAGGATATAGGTGGGGGCACTTGTCGAGCTAATCACGATATCGACCTCTTTAAGATAGTCAAGAACCTCTTCAAAACGAATAGCCGTACCTTGAAACATCTCCGCAATCTCCAGACCCCGTTCAAAGGTACGGTTGGCCACAAATATTGGCGCCGCCCGATTGGTCACGAGATGCTCGACAGCCTGTTCCGCCATTTCACCCGCGCCAATAAGCAACACCGCTTTTCCTTCGAGCTCCCCAAAGATCTTGCGTCCCAACTCCACCGCTGCATAGCTGATAGAAACCGCATGGTCGCCAATGCCGGTCTCGGTACGTACCCGTTTGGCAACGGAGAAAGACCGATGCATAAGCCGATTCAGGATCACGCCGCAAGCCTTATGATCAGAAGCCTCCTGGTAGGAATCTTTGATTTGGCCAAGGATCTGAGGCTCCCCCACCACCATAGAATCTAAACTGGATGCCACCCGAAAGATATGGCGAACTGCCTCATCCCCTTCGTAAATGTAAAGGGCATCTTCAAAGGTGTCGCGAGGCGTCTTCTTGAATTTGGCAAGGAAATCCTTGATGGCTTCCGCGGCCTTGAATGTGTCCTTTGCGGCTAGGAGAAACTCCACGCGGTTACATGTAGAGAAGAGAACAACTTCGTCCACATACGGCTCTTGGCGCATGATCTCCAGAACTTTAGGATTGTCTTCACTGGCAAAGGCCAGGCACTCTCGAACCTCGACAGGTGCCGTCTTATGATTCAGGCCAATGATTACGATTTGGCTATTTTCCACCATGACCCCGACTCTATCGAATAAAAACTCTTTTTCTCACCTAATGATGTTGAGGCCGCCAGTCGATCCGTTTCCATCAAAACGATGCTGGATACCGGAAGATTGATCCGGTATCAAGCACCCAGCATCAAGTTGTCCGAACGGCAGGCCGCAAAAGCTGTCCTATGGAACGCGCTAAGCGCAGCACACCTACGTGAAAATTTACCCCAAAAAGCGTAAGAAAAATGTAAAAATGAGTATCACAAAGCCCACAATGATCATAATGGCGGCCCGCCTTCCTTGCCATCCAACGGCCAGGCGTTCATGGAGCAAGGCGGCATAGACCAACCATGTGATCCCCGCAAAAATCTCTTTGTGGTTCCAGCTCCAGAATCGGCCATGAACCATCTGAGCATAAATAACGCCAGTAAGGATCCCACAGGTCAGCATGGGAAATCCCGTGATAAGGCACGTGTATCCCATAGAATCAAGCAAGTTAAGAGAAGGAAGTCTGCGGAAGAAAAAGCCGCGTTTCTTATCCTTGATCGCTCTCTCTTGAATCAGATACAGGATGCCCACCAAGAAGGCTATGGCAAAGGCGGCAAGCCCCAAAATGAGGGTCCCGATATGAAACGTCCGCCACAGGCTCCGAAACAGAGGGTCTATTTCAACTGGTGGCCTTGGCAGTATGGTAGCGATGACAACACACAGAGTGGCCAAGGGTGCCACGAGGGCCCCCAGAACCATCAGATTAAACTTTATCTGAAGTATGAGAAAGACACCAACAACAGCCCATCCAAATGTGGAGAGTGTTTCATGAAGGTTCTGAACTGGAATATGTCCACCCTCAAGGTATTGCATGGCAATGAAGCCTGTGTGACATAGAAACCCTACCAACAGTATGATACTTGCAACCCTATACACGGGTCGCCTTTGAAACAGGACATAACCCTGATAACCCAATGAACTGGCAATGTAACAGGCTATTGTCAAAGTAAACAAAACAGTCATGGATCGTCCTCTCGATAAGTTTTGGGTATACCGAATCAAGACCTCAGAGGGTTCGCCTATTCATATGAGCTCTTTCCATGTGTACCCTTTGCCCAGGACATCTTTGAGGAGGCTGTCCACGTCTTGGGTGCGATTCTCACGGATCATATCCAGCAGGCCTTCATCAAGCAACGTCTCGAAGATTTGCTTATGGGCCTCCGGACTCTTTCCCTCGGATAGGAGCTTTTGGCGGATTGCTCCCATTAGGTTCAACAATACCGCATATTCCGGCCCGAATTCCTTTTCCAGATTCTGACGTATCCTCCTGGCTACAGCCGGACTCTTGTTTGAGGTAGAAATGGCAATTAACAGGTCGCCCTGGCGGACAATAGCCGGAAGGACAAAACTGCAGGCAGCTGGGCGATCAGCAATGTTACACAGCAGTCCCCGATTTGCAGCATCCTCGCTGATCTTCTTATTGACCTCTTCGTTGTCAGTTGCTCCAATCACCAGATACTTGCCCACCATGTCAGACGACTCATACGCCTTCCGCCTTAAGTCAATGCATTTCTCTGTGGCCAGGGCCTGAAGGGACTCGGTTGCATCGGTCGTCACGACGGTAACCAGCGCCGCGCATTCAAGCAGGGTCTTGACTTTGCGTTCACTCACGGTACCGCCCCCAACAACAAGACATTCCCTGTTTTGCACGTCCAGGTTTACGGGGTAATAGCGCATTACGGCCCCCTGTCCAAAACATCTTTCATGAATGCCGCCCCAATGCATGACAGTTCAAGCGGCCTTTTTGTGCCAGCCACACAGACAAAGGTGCGAATAAGCTTCGCCAGGGAGAGTGTCCGGGAAACCGGCTTGACACGCCCAGCCTTGATCGCTCGGATAATGGCGTCCGGAGTCTTTTCGGCCTCAACCAGCGAATAGGTCAGTCCGAACTGCTCTAATACGTGAGCATCCGAGGTTCCAACAACAGGGAGCTGATGCTGCTGGGCAAATCGGATAGCTGGTCTGTTAAAATCTATCCAGCGGGTATAAAAATGGCAGTGTTCGATGGCATCGAAGAGTTGCGGCATGGCTTCAAGATGTCCATTCAAGGAAGTGGGGCCTGGAAAGTAGGGGTGGGGCGCAATCACCAGACTGTTCCCGGCCTTTTGACTTAAGACGTCCCCGAAACTATTGTAAGCGCCATGTTCAAAAGGCATGTTCACAAGCAGAACGTGCTTATCCCGAATTGCGGCCTCAACGCCTGGGATCAATACAATGCCTCGTGCAGCTGCATACGACTTGAGTTCGGGACTGTACGTAAGCGTATCATGATTGGTAATGGCCAGGGCATCAAACTCTCTTGACTCGGCTTCATCAATCAGCTGATAGGCCGAGTACGAAATCCGGTCTTCTTTATCCTCTTTGGTGTGGATGTGTAGGTCAATCTTTAGGGGCTTCATGCTCGCCACCTGTATGAGCTCACCAGATAAACTGTCATACGTTCTATGATCGCAAATATTCTATTATAATTAAATAAATCCAAAAATCAACCAAAGATTAGTTGGCGTCTGGGGTCTCATCATGCTTCGTCCGCGTTGATCCAACATTCTAAGGAATTTGAGTCACGGACTTCTTTGGACGATTACTTCACGCTGATGCGTCGAAAGTGGATCTTTGGCGCTGCATACCACAAAAATCTTATTGCAAAAATGTTTGAAAATAACGTGTTATATTAAATGTGGCTGTGCGTTGGCTGACAGTTCCCGCGGAAAAAGGATTGACGGATAACGGCCAAGATGTTAATTCAGCCTTCCATGTGGCGGTGTAGCTCAGTCGGTTAGAGCATGCGGCTCATATCCGCAGTGTCCGGGGTTCAAGTCCCTGCACCGCCACCAACTTTAGCAATAAATTTCAAATGGTTAGAACCTTTTTTCGGGGGTATTCGCAAAGCCGCACGGTTTGTAGATTACTCCCGTTTTTTTTCATGATTCCAGATAGATCCAAATTACAACCAAATCATTGAAAGATTGTTGGACGATCGTGGTCGCTTTCACCATATTGGGCTTCGGTGATGTTACCCCAAACACATCTACGGGGGCATACCTGGTCAGATATGACTCGCCGCTATGCGAAGCGTTCAAGCGATGTTGTGACTCGGGCATTGATTGATCGGCGCAAAGTTTTACCTATAGGGAAAACATCGGCAATCAAGGATTAGGCTCGGTCCGCAAAGTTTCTATATGTTTCTGTTATCTTCAGTCTTTTGCAATTAGAGATAATGGGAAGTACTTGCTAGTTTTGGACTGAAGAAGCCCATCCCAACATGTAGCGTCCAACGACCATCTTCCTGAGCGCCCAGCCTCAATCGAACACTACCTATTTTCCCTACTCTATTTTCCCGAGTTGCATAGGGCATTTTCTGAAATGAAATTTGGCAGTTCGCCCAATTGAATTTTTATTTTCGTGTGCTACACAAATAAAAAGGGGGGATAATCTTAGTAACACCTTCCTTACTCTTCCAT
>JBFEUB010000140.1:0-9462 GCA_041547605.1 Desulfobacteria bacterium | reverse complement strand
GCTCCTTTTTCTCACCTGCTCCATTGGTCAACTTCTCAATAACTGAAAAAAGGTCCTCCGCCCTGATCGGCTTGGATATATAGCTGTCCATGCCTGCGGCAAGGCATCTTTCCCGGTCTCCCTTCATGGCATGGGCTGTCATGGCCACAATGGGGATATGTTCACCGTTGCCCTTTTCCCTGTCTCGGATCAGCTCCGTTGCTTCAAATCCGTCCATCTCAGGCATCTGAACATCCATCAGAACGAGGTCAAAACTTTCCTTGTCAAGGGCTTCCAAAGCTTCTCTGCCATTTGAAGCAATAACAACACCGTGCCCCCGTTTTTTCAATATCGTTTCAGCTACTTTCCGGTTTACCGGATTGTCTTCGACGAGCAGGATACTGAGTCCTCTCTGCGCCTCTTGGATACCATGATGTGTCATGAGACGGGCCGTGTCATTCAGTGGATGTTCCAAAGTCGTCATGATCGCATCCAAAAGCTCAGATTGTTTCACGGGCTTTACCAAATATCCCGATATCCCAAACTTGGCACATTGTTCTGCTTCTTCTTTTCTACCTGGGGACGTTAGCAAAATTATTTTCAAGTCCGTTCCAAAAGGGCGCCGCTTTACCCGCTTTGCCACCTCAAATCCGTCCTTGCCAGCGAGCTGCACGTCGAGTAAGAGGAGCCGATAGGGTTTTCCCGCTTCAAAGGCCTTTTCCATCATAGCAAGAGCGCGGTCTTCATCTCCTGCCTCAGCAGACTCAAGTCCCCACGAAGACATCATCTCTTTGAGGACCAACCGGTTTGTGGTGTTATCATCCAGAACAAGGACCCGTATACCAGAGAGGTCTAAGTCTTTTATGCCTGAGTGTTGTGTTGCCTCTGTCCGACCTAATTGAAAACGGGCTGTAAAATGAAAAGTGCTCCCTTTCCCAAGCTCGCTGTCAACCCAGATCTCGCCACCCATCATTTCCACCAGCTGCTTCGAAATAGCCAAGCCCAATCCTGTGCCGCCGTATTTTCTTGTAGTAGAACCATCTGCCTGTTTAAAACTCTCAAAGATTGTCTCTATTTGGTCCTGGGGAATCCCTATGCCGGTGTCCGATACCCGAAAATGTAGAGATACCGAAGAATCTTCTTCCTTTTGAGTTTCTACCGAGATATTCACCTGACCTTCTTCTGTAAACCTGACCGCATTTTCTGTCAGGTTTACAATGACCTGACGAAGCCTGACAGGATCTCCCACCAACGCGGTAGGTACGTCCGGTTTGATACGGCAAATCAGCTCTATGCCTGCCTCATCTGCCTTCACTCCGAGCATGTCTGCCACGTTTTCCAAAGTCATAGATAAATCAAAATCAATATTATCGAGCTCCAGTTGACGCGCTTCTATCTTCGAAAAATCCAGGATGTCATTCAAAAGGGTCAGTAGCGAATCAGACGATACTCTCACCGTCTCCAGATATTCTCGCTGTTCTTTAGTGAGTTCGGTGTTTAAAGTTACCTCTGTCATTCCGATAACCGCGTTCAAAGGTGTGCGGATTTCGTGGCTCATATTCGCCAAAAACTCACCCTTAGCCCGGTTGGCTGCTTCGGCTTCTTCCTTGGCGTTCAGTAATTGCTCTTCTGCTCGCTTTCGCTGGTTGATTTCTTCAGACACACTTTGAATCATCTGGTTCGTCACAGTCTTAAGGGATTCCAATAGTTCTACTTGAGAGATTCCAGACACACGGGCATTCAGGTCACCTTTTGAGACTTTGTGCAAAGTATCAAAGTGCTCGGCCAGCCCGACCGCGAACTCATGGGACAGATTTACGATTTCGGCCAGATTTTCGGCTGTCAGGTTTACTGTTTGTTTCAGTTTACTTATCAACTCCAGGCCTGATGCTGTACGTATTCTTACGTCAGGATTTCCTGATGCAATGGATTGTAATGCTTCGAAGACATCAGACAAGCCCTCAGACAACTCTTCACTTAGGCCTCGGAATTTGTCTTCACTCTCTCGGAGGGCCTCTTCAGCCTGTTTGCGCTCTGCTACCTCTGCCTCGAGCAACCTGTTCGCATCCTTCAACTCAAAGGTGCGTTCTTCCACCCGGACTTCCAATTCATCGTTGGCCTTTCGCAGGGCCTCCTCACTCTGCCGCAGCGCTTGTTCCGCACGTCGGCGCTCATTAACCTCATTTTCCAGATTTCTATTGGTAGTTTCAATCGCCTTAACTTGGCGTTTTACCATTTGGGCGATTCTAGCAGAAAGGACAAGAAAAATTGCTGCGGATATAAGCCCTAAAATCAGCATGGTTTGCCAAGCTTGTTCGAGGGCTGTTTCGGCTCTGCTTGCAGTTTGAATGGCGAAAGCCTCCACGCTTTGGGTCAAGTGCTGCCGAGTGCCCCGGATCTCATCAAAAAGTTCAGCGGCTTGGCTTTGGAGCGTTTCGCGGTCAGCTTCGAGCACCAACCTGTTCTTACACAGTCCATAGAGACCGCCGGAACCAGGGATGATTGTCTGGTGAAGCGAGTCGACCCTGAAGCCCTGACCAAACATGGCGGTTCCGAATTTATCTATCATTGCCAAGGGCATCCCACCCCATAGCAATTTGCGGTCCCCTAACCGTTTGATCCCACGCTGCAAACGATCAAGAGTTGATTTGAACTGGTTATCTTTGAGGTCTGCCAAGTTATCGATTTCAGACTCGCCAAGAAGGCGCTCACACAGCAGGGATAGATCGGCGAGTTCGGTCTTGACCATAGGCATATCCGTAACATAATCCATTTCCGCGATGATCTTGTGAGCAAGTTGATCGGCCTCTGTGGGTCTAGTTTGCCGATAGTTCTTAATGAGAAGCGCATGTCTTAGTCGGTGGCGCCCCTCAATACTGGACATAGCAGCACGCATTTCTCGCAGAGATGATTCAACCTCCTTGTGAGCAGAAGGAAAATCACCATTAAGTCTCTCATTGCGTTCACGCCAGGATAAACAAGCATCGCGGATGCCTTCAAAGGCCGCCAGCTGGTTGCGGAGCCGATTTAACACGCGCATCATCTCTGGGTCGGTGGCCGCCTCCAAATTCCGATAGCTCTCTGTGAGATCTCTCAAACTCCTGACCCATCCGCCGTCAATGGTATCCACTGGTTCCCCCCGGAGCAAGGCCCCTATTTCTTCTCTACCTTGGGCCAAATGCGGGACCAAGGATGTTACTGTGCGCGTCATATCTACTTGTAGCGCGTCAAACTTTTCACGTTCTGAATGTACGTTCGACAAAGTCCAATAGACAATGCTTAGGAGAACCATCCCAGCCCCAAAGCCCAGCAGGGTCAATATCAGGACCAATCTTGTGGCGCTTGTGCATCTTTTTGTCGTTTCCGGCTTATCCATGCAATTTCCCTCCGGATCCGCTTGCCAGTTCTTCCCATTCGAAAGGTACGATCTTGCCGTCCTTAATAATCGTGGGCCAGACGCGCTGGCACGCTTGATGATCATCGGCGCCATATTTCAGTTGCTCACCCAATCCCATGTCAAACTCACCAAGTCTCTCCAATGCCTCGACTATTGCTTCCCGGGTAATAGATCCCTCAATTGTCTCCATGGCCCGCCAAAGGATTCGGGCGGCAATATACCCCTCCAATGAGCCAAAAGTAGGTTTTGCGTATGCACTCCACGTTTCAAGCGCTTTTCGGTAATCAGCAACGATGGGCAAATCTGCATCAAAATGCGGTACGACTTGTGTGACAATGACCCCATCACCGTGCTCCCCGAGCTTTTCGGCCAGTGGTTCGGCACCCACAAAGGATACGTTCAAGAAGATGGCATCTAGACCACTCTGTTTTGCAAGCAGAATGAATGCAGCACAGGGATTGTAGGCTCCGACCATAATCACGGCACGTGGTTGTGGATTTGCCAGGAGAATGTCAGCCAAGGCATTTTCTACTGCTGAGGTGTTGCGCTCATAGCGGCCATGCACGACGGCGTTCTCATCCTCAAGACCATGAAGCTTAAGTGCTGTAATACCTCCCGCAAATCCGGCGTCCCCGTATGCATCCCGTTGGGTAAAAAAAGCAATTTCCTCGGGCTTTAGCCCACCCCGCGTTATAAGCCCATCCACCATGCTCATTGTCTCTTGAGCGTAACTCGCACGGTAGTTAATAACATAACGATCAGGCGGCATTTTTCGTAAAACCCCAGCGCCGGTAAATGCTCCAAAGAATGGGGTTTTGTTGACGTTGGCAATAGGAATGGCTGCCACAGCTGTAGGTGTTCCGACGTTGCCAATGACGGCTATGACCTGTTCCTTTTCGACCAACCTCCGCATATTGGGAGCTGTGCGGGAAGGCTCATAGCCGTCGTCCAGCGAAATGAGAGTCAACTTGTGCCCACCCATTCCTCCTGCTCGATTGACCTCTTCCATCGCCGCTAAGACCCCTGTTCGCATATTGATGCCGAGAATTGCTGCCGGACCGGTCAATGCAGTCGACATGCCCAATACGATATGGTTTTCGCCCGGGGATGCTTCATGTGCAGAGCCCTGAACTGTAAACGTCAGCAAAATGACAATAACTGTCAGAAGAATTGCCACGTAACATCTCCCATTTCTGCAGAAATTTGGCGCAAGGCGCAGTCGTAACGATTTTGGCATGGGTCGCAGAAATGTGCTGAGACTCGGGAAGGGGGTTTTTGAAAGGCCAGTCGTCACCAGATTACTCATGGAAGCACCTCCACCCACAAATGGCAGGCTGTTGTCGTGTAGTGCAACAGCGCACGCATTGGCCACAGCTTGTCTTCTTGAATCGCTATTCGGAGGTCCACATCGCACAATTCAACAGGGCTTCAACAGGGCTTGCCGCGGGGAGCTTTAATTGAGAACCTTTACCTTGGTGCGTCGGAGACAATATTGATAAGCCCAGATTCCCTTTCCAGGCCTGAAGACGTTCGGTCTTCCTTGGCCCAATTCAGGAATTTTCTAAGAGTTATAAGAGGGTGTGCGCTTTCCCGTGCTTTGGCTATAGCCTGCGTGAATCCGGGTGCTACGCCTTCGTGCGGGGTCTACCCTCGCTTTCTTGTTTAGTGCAGGAATCATGCCATTGGGCCAAGTACATATGGAATTACAAGTGGTTAGGATAATCGAAGCTGTCCATACACATATCTGAACACGGAAATACAGGCTTATTTCCTGGGCTGGCAAAACGAGAGGTCGTTGGCGTGAGAATTCGGAGATCTGGCAACCTTTGGATTATGATGCAATGCCGATTCTTTTGTGTGGGAAAGACACATTACAATGAATCGTTTAGAAAAACAGCACTGACATCACCGTTTATTTGCTCAAAAAATAAATGCAGCACTGTCAGCTGAGCAGGATCATGGGGACGCCTGTGTTTTACGTCCTTTTTGGCATAGTTTGTGCTTAAAAGCAGAGACAGTCTCACATAACCCTGTTCAAAGCTGTTGTCATCATGAGTGCGCCGAGATGTGTCGAAGACGTCCCTCGTTTCAGGAAAAGCAACCACCTAAAGAAAGACATTATTTCGGCGACCCAGCAAATTGGTTAATACGCGCTGATTAACAACACCTGGCGAGTTGCACTGTGTGGAATTTTAGGCCTTAAAGGTTGCTGATTGGCCCGAGAGGGGATGACCGTGGGCTACAAGAATGAGCAACAAACGCGAACTTGAAATCGAAAAGGTGCGTCGATTACGTGTGTCTGGTTTTTGGAAGATAGGCGGCACCCTATTCGAAAAAAAGGAAGATTCAGGACAATGATATCCATGGTGAAAAAAGAATTGTCTAACTTGTGCATTGTCTTGATTATCTCGGTCACCTTCACACTATACAGCATATCCATCAGCCTTATTGACAGGATTCGTGACTCCATTGAACGGTTCAGCAGCCTACCCCTTGCCGAATTCCTCATAAACTTCGGGTTTCTCTACATGGCCGGGCTACTCTGGTTAACTTACCGTCGCTGGAAACAGGCTTCCACGAAAAAGGACGAATTAGAAAATATCATCGAAAGCATCAATCCGGACGTGCTTCTCGTAGTCGATCTAGACAGAAATATCGCAATGTGCAACAGTTCGGTAAAGAGAATGTTTGGCTACTCTGTGGATGAAGTCGTTAACGAAAAAACCGATATGCTTTATTTTGACAGACGTGCTGACCCGAATAAGCGCCATGAGATATTTGAAGTCCTTAAAAGCGAAGGATTTCACCTAGGCCTGGCTATAGGCAAAAAGAAAAATGGTGAAACAATCCCGCTGGAGATCATCTCGGGCCGTCTGAGCTCAGGTGATGGCGCCGTGCTATTGCTGCGGGATATCACCGAACGCAAACATGCAGAGGACCAAAAAGATGCGGCAATAGAAGCCAATCGAGCCAAGAGCCAATTTCTGACTAACATGAGCCATGAGATCCGAACCCCCATGAATGCTATCATCGGGATGACGGAGCTGGTCTTGGGCACCCAACTTGCCGCGCAGCAGAAGGAGTATCTTCAGACAGTGAAGATATCGGCGGATTCATTGCTTTCTCTGCTAAACCGAGTCCTGGATCTGTCCAAGATCGAGGCAGGTGAACTGGAGTTGGATGAGATTGATTTTGATCTGCGAACGACCTTGGAGAATGCGGCAGACACGCTGGCAGTGAATGCAGAAGAGTCAGGCATTGAGCTGATTTGCCATATCAAACCGGACGTACCTACTGCCCTGGTGGGAGATCCTGTCAGACTTCGCCAGATCCTCATTAATCTTGCAGCGAATGCCATCAAGTTCACTGAAAAAGGTCAGGTGACCATCTCCGTAGAAGCCCAAAAAGAGGAATCCTCTGTATTGTTACATTTTACAGTCTCGGATACGGGTATTGGGATTTCTCCCGACAAGATAGAGACCATTTTTGAGAATTTTAAACAGGCAGATGAATCTACTTCAAGAAAATATGGTGGCACAGGGTTAGGCTTGGCTATTTCGAAGCAGCTTGTGCAAATGATGGGTGGAAAGATCTGGGTTGACAGCGAGCGGGGAAAAGGGAGCGCTTTCCATTTTTTGGCAGGCTTTGCATTGGGTCGGACAGAGGCGGCAGGAGGCTTACCCATAAGAGACTTTGACCTCTCTGGGGTACCGCTCCTTATTCTGGATCATAACGCCATGAACCGATTGGTCCTTAAAGAAATGACGTCTGCGTGGGGACTTGAGGCTGCTGAGGCAGGAGATGAAGACGGCGCCCTTGCTATGATGGAAAAGGCCTTTGAAGCGGGAAGACCCTATCGGCTCCTCTTGCTCGACGCATGGATGTCTGGCAGGGACGAATTTGGAGTGGCAGAGCGGGTAAAGGAGAACCCTTATGGAGAAAACTTGAAAATGATATTGCTGACGTCCGTGGGGAGAAAAGGGGGTGCAGAACAATATGCCAAGTTGGGGATATCGGGATATTTGACGAAGCCGGTGAAACAATCTGAGCTTTTGAATGCAATCATTGAGGCTTTAGGACAACCAAAGGATGAAAGGATCCCCCCTGTTACATCCTCGGCCATCCAAGAGGCGCAACGAGGACTCAGTATCCTGCTCGTTGAAGACAATCCAGTAAATCAGAAAGTGGCTGCCACGATGATAGAAAAACAGGGACACTGCGTTGTTATTGCCTCAAATGGCAGAGAAGCTTTGGAAGCCATTGACGAAGAGCCTATTGATCTGATTCTGATGGATGTTCAAATGCCTGAAATGGACGGATTTGAAGCGACAGAGCGGATTCGAGACAGGGAAAAGGGCAACGGTGAACATATCCCCATTGTAGCCATGACAGCCCACGCCATGAAGGGCGACCGAGAAAAGTGTCTTGCCGGAGGCATGGACGACTATGTGTCGAAACCGATCAAGGGAGAAGAGCTGTTCGCAGTCGTCAACAAATTGGTGAGTGAATCGGAGAAAGCGACGCATGGGAGGGATTTCACCACTTCGCGGAATGATAATATACCGGTCAAAGGATCCATGTCCCAAATGTAGTGGACGTTCAGGGATCTTGAGGTGGCAGTGAGAAGTGCTTTGTAGGAGATACAGAAATGAGGGTGCTGATTTGTGAGGATGACCCGGTCTCCAGGCAGTTACTGGCATCCTTCTTAGAAAAATGGGGTTACGATGTTGTTGTTACCAATGACGGAAAGGAGGCTTGGGAGGCGCTACAGGAGCCTGCAGCACCCGGTTTGGTCGTTTCGGACTGGATGATGCCTCACATGGATGGAGTAGAGCTCTGTCGCAAGATCCGCGAAAAGAAAGAAACTTCATACACCTATTTCATCATTCTCACGGCAAAAGAGAGTAAGAGGAACATCATCGAAGGATTGAAGGCTGGGGCCGACGACTTCGTCGTCAAACCCTTCGACCACGAAGAGCTGAGATTTCGGGTTGGAATAGGTGAAAGAATTCTCGAGTTGGAACGTCGGATTCTGAAATTAGCCATGACTGACGTGTTGACCGGGGTGCTGAATAGAAGGGCGCTTATGGAAAAGCTAGAAGTAGAGAAGATCAGAGCCGGTCGGGAGAACACGTCCCTTTCCCTCATAATCGCGGACATTGATCACTTCAAGGAAGTCAATGACACTTACGGCCATCAGACAGGTGATCTTGTGCTTCAGAAGTTCAGCGACGCGTTGATGGCAGCCACAAGACCATATGATTTTGTGGGCCGATACGGTGGTGAAGAGTTTGTCATCTGCCTGCCTGGCAATGGTCAAGAAGAGGCCGTGTCCACTGCTGAAAGGATTCGTATGCGGGTTGAGGGATTGAGGGTTACGGCGTCAGGTAACTCGGCCTCTGTCCAGATTACAGGCAGCTTTGGCGTAGCTTCTTTTGGATTGGATTCCCAGGAAAGTGCGGATTCTCTTCTGAGACGGGCTGATAAAGCGCTGTACCGAGCCAAGTCCGAGGGGAGAAACCGCGTGTGTGTGTAAAGTGAAGCGTGACCGATAACAGGTGCTTTAAAGGATCAAAATAACGTTGATGGTTCTGAGCAAGGGACTCCCATATACATGTCTGAAAAAAGTGCCAGGTCCGACAAAGGGCACAAGAAATTGGGAGAGACATTGCTGGAAACCGGTTTGATAGACGACGAGACCTGGCCAGGGCTTTGAGGACTTAAGAGGTTAAGAAGAAGAAACTAGGAGCCATCTCAAAAATGCGTCTGACGCCCCATGGCGGCGTTGCGAGTTGGCTCAAAATCCTTACATACTATCGTGTATGCTGGGCTTTTTCGCCGCCCCGCGCCTTGCCCTGAACCCTGATCCACTTTTTTGAGATGGCTTCTACTGTTATGTCCCAGGAGTTTGTTCCAAGAATATGGAATCGCCAAAGAGCCATTTTCCTTGCTCCGTGCGCGATTTAGCCAGGAGAATTGAAGCTCCCTGCAGCAAGCTGCAGGGAATCTTCGACTGTAAGGAAGGGGACCATTTTTAGATTCGCTCGCTGACCCTGTAGCAAGCTACAGGGAATGCGCTCGCTGTT
>JBFEUB010000139.1:0-9466 GCA_041547605.1 Desulfobacteria bacterium | reverse complement strand
CTGCACACAGGAACATGTTCTGCGGTTTATCCCGCCGCTGATTATTCAAGAGGCACAGATAGACGCACTCATTGCGTGTTTGGATAACATATTTGAAGAGATGACAGACGAAGCATCATGAAAAAGGACCTTTTAACGCTCAGAGATTTAACTGCTGAAGATTGTGAAGCGCTGTTTGAGCGGTCGTTTGAGCTAAAAAAACGAGATGCTGATGGCAGCTCCGATCGGACGCTTCAGGGTAAGACCTTGGGACTTATTTTTGACAAGCCCTCTACCCGGACGCGCGTCTCCTTTGAGGCAGCTATGGCCCAGCTTGGCGGGACCCCTCTTTTTTTGAATGCCCAGGACACGCAACTGATCCGAAATGAGCCGATTGCTGACACGGCGCGCGCGCTGTCGAGGTATCTGGACGCATTGACCGTAAGGACCTATTCTCAGGACTTGCTTAACGAGCTTGCGGCGGCGGCATCGATTCCAATCATCAATGGTTTGACCGATCTCTATCATCCCTGTCAGGTCTTGAGCGATCTCATGACTATTATAGAGACAAAGGGAGAGCTGGGGAACCTTAAGATTGTTTGGGTTGGGGACGGAAACAATGTGGCACATTCCTGGCTGAATGCAGCGGCCATTTTACCGCTGCACTTGGTTGTGTCTTGTCCCAAAGGATATCAGCCCGACGAGACCATTCTTGAGGCGGCTGTGAGGGATACAAAAGGTAAGATTGATGTCATTAGTGATCCCAAAGAAGCCGTTCGGGATGCGGATGTGATTTACACGGATGTCTGGGCTAGCATGGGTCAGGAGAGCGAACACGGACTTCGAAAGAAGTTCTTTCAACCCTATCAAGTGAACCCAGGGCTTGTGGCGACAGCCAAGCCGGATGTCATGGTCATGCACTGCCTGCCAGCCCACAGGGGGGAGGAGATTTCTGCTGATGTTCTCGAGGGAACCCATTCTGTCGTGTGGGACCAGGCAGAAAACAAGCTTCACATGCACAAGGGGATACTGGAGAAGCTTATCATGGGTTAATCCGGAAGCCAAGAAGCCGAAATCCAGAATCCAGTAACCAGAAGCCAGGATCCAGAATCCAGTAACTAATAACTCAAGTTTCGCACCCCTGAATGAAGCCTGTAAACCATATGCTGGGGGTTTTCGTCCAAAACGGGGGAATCATGGGTAGGTAAGGAATTTCGCTGAACGAAGGCCTACAGCCATTTCCGGCGACAACATATACAAGGCTACTAAAGGCATTGGAGGCCGCAGCGAAGCGAATTTCCTTACCTGCCGTTCCGGTTAGTGTAAAAGAAGTCAGTCATCATTATCGAGTGTCTAAGAAGACATTTCTCACTTTTTAGTGTTACTTCAACTGGTTGAAAAGGGTGCAAAACTTGAGTAATAACTAACACACTTATCGGAGGCTCTTTTGTCAGGAGACATCAAGAAAATAGTCTTGGCTTATTCAGGTGGACTTGACACGTCTGTCATCCTGAAGTGGCTCATCGAAACCTACGACTGTGAAGTAATCGCCTTTGTGGCTGACATAGGCCAAAAAGAAGATCTGGATGGTATCAAGGAGAAGGCCCTGGATACGGGTGCTGCCAAAGTCGTCATAGAAGACCTAAAGGAAGGCTTTGTTGGGGACTACGTATTTCCAGCCTTTCGTGCCAATGCCATATATGAAGGCCATTATCTCCTGGGAACCTCCCTAGCACGCCCGCTGATTGCCAAACGTCAGGTCGAGGTGGCGCACACAGAGGGAGCAGGTGGAGTCAGTCATGGAGCCACAGGCAAGGGGAATGATCAGGTGAGATTTGAGCTGGCTTACCAAGCCTTAGCGCCTGAATTGAAGATCATTGCGCCCTGGCGCGAGTGGCATTTAGGCGCGCGTCAGTCGCTTATCGATTATGCGCGAGAACACGGTATTCAAGTGACGGCAACCCAGGAAAAGCCTTACAGTATTGATCGCAATATGTTGCATGCCAGCTATGAGGGGGGTGTCCTTGAAGATCCTTGGGAAAGCCCCCCGGAGGGCATGTTCACCATGACCGTATCTCCCGTTGAAGCGCCGGATGCACCAGAGGTTGTTGAGGTGTCTTTTGAACGCGGAGACCCTGTGGCAGTAAACGGCGAAAGGTTTTCTCCTGCACAACTCCTTGCCAAGCTCAATACGCTCGGAGGTCGAAACGGGATTGGGCGCGTTGATCTGGTTGAGAACCGGTTTGTAGGGATGAAATCCCGAGGTGTGTATGAGACCCCGGGCGGAACCATCCTGAGGGGCGCCCACATGGCCCTGGAATCGATCACCATGGACCGGGAGGTCATGCACCTGCGGGATTCATTGGTTCCCAAATACGCAGAGCTCGTGTATTACGGGTTTTGGTTCTCACCGGAAATGAAGGTATTGCAGGCCATGATGGATGAAACGCAGGAGACGGTCTCGGGCACTGTGCGGTTGGAGCTTTACAAGGGTAACTGCCGTGTTTTGGGCCGCAAGTCGGAAATGTCTCTCTACCAACGCGATTTTGCGACGTTTGAAGCAGACGAGGTCTATCGCCAGCAAGATGCAGAAGGCTTTATCCGGCTGAATGCCCTGAGGCTTCGGATCCAGGCCTTGTTGAAGCAAGGGCAGGGAGGGAAAGAGTAGGCAGTAGGGAGTAGGGAGTAGGCGCCCAGCGCCCTTGGCCCAGAACCTTTAGCCCTTAGCCTATAACCCAGAGCCCAATATAAAGACGAGGTGTCCCATGTCAAAAAAGCCGTGGGATGGCAGGTTTTCTGAAAAGACAGATCGAACAGTGGAGTCTTTTACGTCTTCAATTGCATTTGACAGGCGGCTCTACCTTTATGACATTGAGGGGAGTATAGCGCACTGCCGAATGCTGGCCGAACAGTCGATCATTACGCAAGAAGATGCCTCCCAAATCATAGACGGCCTTGGCAGGATTGCGCAAGACATCGAGCGTGGCAAATTTGAGCTGGAAGAGTCATTTGAAGATATCCACATGAATATCGAGGCCCGGCTCACAGCTGAAATCGGAAAAGTTGCCCAAAAGCTCCACACGGCAAGAAGCCGCAACGATCAGGTGGTGCTGGACGTGCGCCTGTATCTGCGCGATGAGGTGACGCGCATACTGGAAGGGCTAACGGGCCTGTGTCAGGTCCTCGTGGACCTGGCAGAGAGTCATGTGGATGTTATGATGCCCGGATACACGCACCTTCAGCCGGCTCAGCCAGTGCTCTTTTCCCACCACCTCATGGCCTATTATGAGATGTTTAAGAGGGACCGGGCCCGGTTCAAAGGGGCGCTCGAGCGGATCAATGTGATGCCACTTGGCAGTGCGGCTTTGGCTGGAACAACCTATCCGATTGACGTGAAGCATACGGCCAAGCTCCTTGCGTTTACACAAGTTTCCGCCAACAGCTTGGACGCTGTGAGCAGTCGAGACTTTATCATGGAGTTTCTGGCCGCGGCCAGCATCTGCATGGTTCATATGAGTCGCCTTTCAGAAGAGCTGGTCCTGTGGTCGTCTGCTGCGTTTGGCTTTGTGGAGATACCTGACGCTTTTGCCACCGGAAGCAGTATTATGCCCCAAAAGAAGAATCCCGACGTGCCGGAGTTGGTGCGGGGCAAGGCAGGACGCGTATTTGGAAACTTGATGGCGTTGCTCACGGTGATGAAGGGGCTTCCTCTGAGCTACAACCGGGATATGCAGGAAGACAAGGAACCCTTGTTTGACACGGTGGACACCCTGAAAGAGTGTCTCCACGTGTATGCAAAACTTCTCCCGCAGTTGCAGGTAAACCAAACGGCCATGCAAGAGGCTGCTTCAAAGGGCTATTTGAATGCCACGGACATGGCGGACTATTTGGTAACCAAGGGCATGGCCTTTCGAGATGCGCACCACTGCGTGGGGGAAGTAGTACGGTATGCCATGGATCAACATAAAGAGCTGCAGGCGCTTTCTTTGAACGAGCTGAAGAAGTTTTCCCAGAAATTTGAAGAAGACGTCTTTGAGATTCTCACGATAGAACAGGTGATCAACAGGCGGGTGTCTGCGGGCGGGACGGCCAAGAAGAACGTGGTCGCGGCTATCAAAGAAGCAAAGAAGACGCTGACTAAAATGCGCGTTAAAGACTCGACATGACACAAGCCTGGTAATTATTTCTTAGAACACTAGCGCGTGAGGCTCGGAAACAAAGAAGGGGCGTCATTACCAAGTAAGAATGTCGGGTGTAACTGAAGTTTTCACTACCGTCGAGTCCCAGGAATAAGTTCAATTACCAATACTGGAGCCGAAAGCCTTTTCCGAGCGACATTGAGCATTTTCGAAGCTGACGTCCCGAAAATGGTCACGGAGCAAGGAAAATGGCTTGATGGCGATCCCATATTTTGGGAACAAACTCCCGGGACACAGTACTGGAAGCAGCCGATAAGGAGCCGGATGAGGGGAAAAAGAATACACCATCGTAGCTTACTTTTTATAGTCTCGGCGGGATTCTTGCTCCTTTGCCTAGCGTGCGGCAAAAAGGGGCCCCCTGTGCCGCCCAAACCCACCATTCCCCCTGCAATAACAGACCTTCAGGCAGAGGTCATTGGGGATAAAGTGCAGTTGACTTGGTCAGTGCCCAAGAAAGACAACGCATTCTTTGAGGGGTTGGAATACTTTAGAGTTCAAAAATACATGGCCCGTAGCTCAGTGGAACTATGTCCGGGGTGCCCGATTCCGTTTCAAGATCTGCTTGAGGTCAAGCTCAAGGCCCCTGCACCGGCCCGCGTGGAAGGGGGGCGTGTAATCTTCCAAGACGCCATGGAGGCGGACTATCGTTATGCATATAAGGTAGTCGTTTATCATGAGAGCGGTGGCGTGAGCAAAGATTCCAATATCGTAGAGTTTGTTACACCGTAACTGGGCGCAAACAAAATCAAGAAACATTGGATCATAATAAGATTAAACTACATCCTTGGCGGCAGGTAAGGAATTCCGGTGAACAGAGGCCTGCAGCCATTTCAAGCCACGACATATGCACGGCTGTTAAGGCATTGGAGGCCGCAGTGAAGTGGATTTCCTGAACTGCCGCTGATAGCTTGCTTTGGAGAAAAACCCCGACAGTATGGGCTCAAGAGGGGTTAGAGACAAGCCTTGAGCCTTACGCCTCAAGCCGGGCAGCATTGGCTTTCCGCTCATTACCGAGCGCGCTTGGCCCTGGTAGCAGATGACGATTTGAGAGTTCAACATGCATCACTTTCACTATCGTGACAACGTCATGTTTTGCGAAGATGTTCCTGTCTCCGAGATTGCGGAACAGGTGGGGACCCCTTTCTACCTGTATAGCCATGCCACGCTGCAGCATCATTTCCTCACCTTTGAAAAGGCATTCGAGGGCGTCCCGTGTCTGATCTGCTTTTCTGCCAAATCCAATTCCAACATAGCCGTGTTGAGACTATTCGCCAGCCTTGGCGGCGGGCTAGACATCGTGTCGGGTGGGGAGTTGTTTCGGGGACTTCAGGCGGGTATCCCTCCGGACAGGATTGTCTTCTCGGGTGTTGGAAAGCGTGAAGACGAGATCGCGTATGCCCTTGAATCTGGAATTCTGATGTTCAATGTTGAATCATTTCAGGAGCTGGAATCCATAAACCAGTGCGGTGCCCGCTTGGGCAAAAGGGCGCCGATCGCCCTTCGTGTGAACCCGGATGTGGATCCCAGGACACACCCGTATATATCCACAGGCCTGAGAGAGAACAAATTTGGGCTGGACATGAAATCAGCCGCAGAAGCCTATAAGACAGCTGCAACTTTCCCAAACGTGGAAGTGATTGGGATCAGTTGTCACATCGGGTCTCAGGTCACGGAAGTAGCCCCATTTGTTGATGCCCTTCACCGTATTAAGGAATTGATTTCCGTCCTGGAGAACTTCGGTCTTTCGATTTCCTATCTGGATTTGGGGGGAGGGCTTGGGATCACGTACGATCAAGAATCGCCTCCTCACCCCAATGAATATGGAAAGGCCCTCCTGGATGCTCTCGGGGACTCACGCTTCACGCTCGTCTTCGAGCCGGGCCGGGTTATTGTGGGTAACGCGGGTATCCTGGTTACCCGGGTCTTATACACCAAGAGGCTTGAGACCAAGGATTTTGTGATCGTGGATGCGGCCATGAATGACCTTGTCCGGCCATCCCTTTACAAGGCCTTCCACGCGATCGAGCGGGTCGTCAAAGACCGGCAGGGGACGATCAGGGCGGATGTCGTCGGACCCATTTGTGAGAGTGGAGATTTCTTGGCCAAGGATCGTGACATCCCGCATGTAGAGGTGGGCGACCTGCTGGCGGTCATGAGTGCGGGGGCCTATGGTTTTACCATGTCCTCCAATTACAATTCGAGACCTCGCGTCCCCGAGGTCATGGTCAAGGACGACCAGTTCTATGTGGTGAGGGCGCGGGAGTCGTATGAAGACCTGATCAGGGGAGAATCCATACCACCGTTTTTGTGAGCCATTTATTGCGGAGAGCACAATATTGTCTGCAATAGATAATGCAAGAATTTGGTCATCACGGTTTATCTCTTTTTGAGGTTAGGTCAAACCCCATCCAGCTTGTTAGAGGCAAAATGCATCGGGCGACACGAACCAGGCACACGTCTAATGTGGCCTACAAGCTGAGGAGCAATTTGTAAATGGCCCGAGACCGTGTGCAGAATCCGGTGCCGTTGAGACACTCGCCAGGCGATATTCAGTGACCGGACTTCAAAAAGAGATAATCCGTGATGACTGACAGACAGCTACTTGGCAAACCATGAGACGCTCTCCGTAATATCTCTCACAGAGCACTCAGAGCGCGCAGAGATGGATTATTTGTCTGATTCCTTATCCAATGCGTGCCACGTTCATTGGCTTGGGCAACCCCTCTGGCGACGTTCCAGCCAAGGCGGGATCGAGGAGATTTCCCGTCTCAGGAAAGCTCGTCAAAGAACTCTGAGTCTCTGTGATCTCTGTGAGAGGCAGGATGTCTTATGCAAGATACAACACTCACGTTCTACAAGATGAGCGGCAGCGGAAACGACTTCGTCCTCGTTGACAACCGCGCCGGCCTGGTTGACGAGGGAAACCTCGGTCCATTCATCGCTTCAATCTGCCGTAGAAAACTCTCGGTAGGGGCTGATGGCGTGATTTTCATTGAAGCCTCGGACCGGGCGGATTTTAAATGGCGCTACTTCAATGCAGACGGCGGAGAGGTCGAAATGTGTGGCAACGGGGGCCGTTGTGTAGCAAGGCTCGCCTATTTGAAGGGGATTGCCGGCCCTCGTCTGAGCTTTGAAACCAAAGCGGGCGTCATCCGGGCCGAGGTGTTGGATGGGCGTGTTAAGTTGGAGATGCCGGGCCCGACAACCCCGGAGCTTGATTATCCGCTGAAGGTTGAAGAAGAGACGCTCACAGTCAGCAGTATCACGGTGGGCGTCCCCCATGTGGTGATTTGGGTCACAGACCTGGAAACAAGTCGAGTTTTCAATATTGGAAGAATCATAAGGTATCATGAACGCTACGCCCCGGGGGGCACAAATGTTAACTTTGTAAAACAGCGTGATGATGGCACGTTTGCAATTCGCACGTATGAGCGTGGCGTAGAAGATGAGACCCTGGCTTGCGGCACAGGCTCGGTGGCAACGGCTCTCATTGCTGCTACAAAGGGAATGACTACCTCACCCACTGTCTTGCATACCCGGGGAGGCGAAGCCCTGAAGGTGTATTTTGATCGATCTGGAGAGTGTTTTGACAATGTGTTTCTTGAGGGAGAGGCACGGCTTATTTATGAGGGCAAGCTCTGGAAGGAGGCCACCAGGTAGAAGGGCAACGTATAATTAGCCACAGACCGACACGGACATAAAGGCAAAAGGCAAAAGGTCCTGAGATGGGTTCAGCTTTTTTCGTCTTGTGCCATGCGCTCTGCGCTATGCCCTCAGCCCCGCGCCTTTCGCCCTTCGCCACGAGTACTATTCGCTTAGAGCTATGAGCTATCAGCTCGCACGCAGTGCGGTGCCCTTAGCCTCGCGCCTTTGGCCAATAATTAACCCTTACCATTATCGAAAGTCAGGAGAGAAACTTGAAAATCGAAAAAGCTGAAAGATTAAAACGGCTCCCCCCTTATCTTTTCAAGGAGATTGACCGGCAGAAAGAAGAGGTCCGGGCCAAAGGCATGGACATCATAGATCTTGGGGTAGGGGACCCAGACCTTCCCACGCCGCCGCATATTATCGAGGCATCACAGAGAGCGGCTTCAGACCCCGCCAATCATCGGTATCCTTCCTATTCAGGGATGCATGACTTTAATGCCGCGGTGGCTAGATGGTATCAGCGACGTTTTGGTGTGGAGCTGGATCCTGGTGAAGAGGTGGTGACGTTAATCGGATCTAAAGAGGGGATTGCCCACATCCCGCTGGCCTTCATCGACCCGGGGGACGTGGCCCTGGTGGCCAGTCCAGGCTATCCTGTTTATCATGTTGGCACCCAGTTTGCAGGGGGTGAAGCATATTATATGGATCTTTTGAAGGAAAACGGATTCTTGCCTGACCTTAAAGTAATTTCTCAGGAAATTGCCCAAAGGGCAAAGATTATGTTTATAAACTATCCCAATAACCCGACGTCAGCCGTGGCCAACAGGGAGTTTTTTGAATCGGTAGTCGCTTTTGCCGAGGAATACAACGTGATTGTTTGTCACGATGCCGCCTATTCAGAGATGGCCTTTGACGGGTTCAGGCCGATGAGTTTTCTCGAGGTGCAAGGGGCCAAATCTGTTGGCATCGAGTTTCACTCTCTTTCTAAGACCTATAATATGACAGGCTGGCGCATCGGATTTGCAGTTGGATGCGTCGATGTCGTCAACGCCTTGGGGCAGGTGAAGAGCAACATCGATTCGGGTGCGTTTCAGGCCGTTCAGATTGCAGGGATCACCGCTCTCGACGGAGACCAGGCATGTGTGGAGCAAATGAGGCAGACGTACGCGGAGCGCAGAGATATCCTGGTAGAAGGTCTTCACGCCGCAGGCCTCTCGGTAGAAAAACCGCGTGCCACATTCTATCTATGGGTCGAGGTGCCGCAAGGGTACACGTCCGCAGGATTCGCCAGCCTCCTTTTGACGAAAGCCGGCATCGTGACCACACCAGGAAACGGGTTTGGAGCAGCAGGTGAAGGGTACGTTCGAATGGCTCTCACCGTTGACCGTGAGCGAATCCGTGAAGCAGTGAAACGGATAGAAAGTATTGGTTTATAATCCCTGACCGTCACAACTATTTGAGATCAGTGTTTATTTTACTACGAAGAGCATCTAATAGTCTAGACTGATTGTCAAAAATATGTTCCGTTTGTTCGCAAGTCGTTGATGATTGAAAATATTATTTGGCGAACGACATTGTGCAATTTTGGAGAAGATTTTTGAATGTGACTGGCGTTTAAAATTGCAAGCTGTCTGAGGGCT
>JBFEUB010000138.1:0-9471 GCA_041547605.1 Desulfobacteria bacterium | reverse complement strand
GATAGAAAGCGACTGCTGTGGTGAGGGCAACACCGGCCACCAACATGCCATACTCGATTGCTGAGACACCCGAGACATCCCGCAAGAAGCGGGGCAATAGCCGAACTGATTTTGTCGGGACCCACTTCATTTTCTCACCTTCATTCTGCATATTTGCCATAATCTCTAATGCTTGAAGTCGACAGCTTTTCGAGTTACCTTCCCATTTATGGACACTCGTCGATCAAATGGTTCTGCCAAAGATTTCTAGTTTAAAAATAAGTTTCGTCCCCTACGCTGTCAAATTGCCAAAGATCCTTTCTGCCTTGGCGTTAGTTATGAGAATACAGTTATTATGTATATGAGAGCTCGATTCAGAAGACTTTTGCTCTGTTAAAAACGATCGTTCTAAACACGGCCCTCTAACAATTGAATGCGGAGTTTAAATTTTGACTTTATGCTTCACCTGTGGTGTGGCTATGAAGCAACTCTTTCAGCTTGGCCCTCTGCTGATCCGTCAGCTTCCCAAATCTTAGACGACATCGCCTCATGGTGGTGGAAACTGTAGGTGTCTCATCAAGTATTTCGACGTCTGAAATGATCTTAATCGGCAGCCGACCCAGATAGAAGTCACTTTCGGTCATGAATATGTCTACATATGATCCGTCCGATACATCTCCGGTGCCAACATGACGAAACGCAAGCCCGTCCATGCTGATGTCTCTGAGTCGACCCACTTTGTTCCAATAAGGACCGACTCCAACAAATACCCCTTTTTGGGCTTGGAATCGCTTATGTTTTCTATGCTCTTTCACCTTGCTCATGAGGAAAACTCCTTGTGGAAGAATTGGCTAGCTGCCTGGGCGATACTTTATTGTGCCGATATCAACATGCCATCGAAAAAACAAAGCTCATCTTCCTTAGAGTAGCACGGGAGAAACTCTCTTCTTAATAGCTGAGAACTCTTTTTAATGCCCAGTCATCTCTATTCTCATTACGAATCAGTAGGTAGCCCTTTTTGTCATCGGTCAAGACTTTGTAGTACGCACCGCCTTGACCACGCCGCTGATCAATAATATTCTGAGCTGCTGGGCCTGCCGTGTTCTTTGACAATTGAAATGAGAGTTACCGTCGATAGTCGTTCAATTGGAGATTACAACACGCCAAACTTTAACAACGATATCTCGTGTGAGCAACGATACAGCGGAGATGACAGAGAGGGGGGCAGCGACCAAAACGTACCAGATGAGCTTTAGTTTGAAAGTGAAATAGCTGCGTCTTAGGCCCACCTGAGAGCCAGACATGGCAATAGTTTGATTGATTTCTGGCCTTTTCGAGTTCGTATACCACAAGTTCTGCTAAAGTCAACAACTATTTGCGGTCAAAATACTTAATTAAAGTCGGTATCTCTACGGGTTTACAGCGATCTACTATCGACTGTGACAGGCCAGAGGGCACTGCACAACATATGGTAGGTTCTTTCTAGAAGCTAAATTAAAGAGTGCTTCCCATTATCTTTACTGTGCAAGGAGTGAAGATATCAAAACCATATCATAACATTTGTCTTCCCTGGATACCGGTTTAACCGAAGTCATTTAGAAAGAAAAATTTCCAATATGTGCTCTTTAGTCATTTCGCCTTCAATTCCCTTCTTCTCAATCAAGTAATTAGTAGTCTTCTCCTCGTCGAATCGATAGGTCTCTTTAAGCCCTAAAGCGATTGTCTTTAAGTATGTTTCAGAAGGCTCCAATATGTTCCTCAAAATGGTCTTATTGGTAATTGTATAAATGGGGATACCATCTTCCTCGCCCAATTTTATTTCATGGTTGTACCATGTTGCCCCTTCCTGGTCTTTTACCTCCTCATACTGCGCCCTTGTTATTTTCCACATCCTGGAAAGGGTCGACGTTTCTTGATCTTGATGAGGGCTAATGAAAGCAACCCCACCATCCCCCCAGTTTTCTGTTTTTCTTATGCCAGCAGGCAAAGCAAAATAAAGCGAATGATGAATTGTTATAGGGGCTTCGTGTACCGGGGGGCTTTTGTCAGTGCATCCATTATGAAACCGAGTTCCGTAAAGGGGTCTGCCACCTTCTATGTAGCATAAAAAGCGCTGCTCGCTTAAATTTGAACCGTACCCTGCATACCAGACGTATGATTGTATTTTTGCCATACAAAGTGCCCTAACCTTCTATCATAATTATGGGTCAACCTAGCCTGCATTCTGTAAAAAATCCTGCAAATTGTGGATGTTATATAATGTAATGATTTCAAGTGTTTTGGCTGTTTTTGGGGGGTTCATAGGGACGGCATACACGCTCAATAGTTGACATAACATCCAATATGTAAACCAATGTTTTGGTGTGGTGTGCATCCCCCACTTTGAGCCGTTTTCTTAGCTCCAAGTGGGTTCATGCTCCACCACGATGCCAATGGAAGAAATGGGCTGTATAATCAAACAGTTATTCAACTATTGTATTGTTCCAGCACTACACTTCAATACTTATTTTGACCATAAACGCGGCTCAAACACTGGCTTTTAGGCGTTAAAACGCCTCAGCCCTCCACTTTGGCCATGGCTTTTCTGACTAGTTCCCTGACATACTTGCCCAAGCGTACACCTTTAGCCTTGGCTCGGGCCTGAAGGGTCTCATATTCCTTGTCAGTCATCATGAAGGAAATCGTCTTTGTGAGTGGGGGGCTTTTTCTTTTCTTCTCTCTCGTCAAGATGCCTCTCGCGGTTCGAAGCTGCTTTTCGATGCGCTTGACCGGCTCCCAGTCTTTCGCTGTTGGAATCTTGCCGGACCGAAAGAGCGCATCGATTTTGTCCTGTTCAATCGCGAACTCACGTTCGAGGTCTTTTACCTTTTTGGTGTGGCGAGTTGATTTCACAACGCTTCCCTTTGCGGCCCCCCAGACTGTCACCTCGATCTAAAGTCCTGTTTGCTTGTAACTTGAACCGTTGTCAAATGTCAAAAGAAGACAGATTTTCGGGTCTCCTCTGCATCTCCTCAAACATTTTCCATACTGAATATCGCAACTCTCTGCGTGTGACACAATTTAAACGCTTTTTGCCTCAAGATCGATATTTGATAGCCGAATTCCGGATTCATGCATGTTGCTTCAGGACGCTCGCGTATGCATTTGCACAGATAGTCTATATCAGAGAATTGTTCTTTATCCAGCTTCGGAAGTTTTGGTAAAAGGTTACGCAGATTCACAATTCCGCTCCCATCCGGCCCAAATATTTCCCAATCATACCAATAGGTCAGTTTTGAATCACCCATGTTGGTTCTGCCTGAATTCTAAATTGAATTGCATTTCAAGTCATAAGAAAACAAATTCCGGCACTTCAAGTAGATCGAGGGTTTTCGGTGTTTCGCAGCCCAAGATGACCAATTATAGTGATACGTATCCATCGTTCTTGGAATTGCGGGGATGCTCTGAGTGGAAGACAATGTGGCAGTATCTTGGATTTGGCTATTTTAGAGGTAATTTCTTGCTATGGGTAACAAACGCCTTTTTCTCTATCGTCAATCATCATTTTTGTTACCCATAGTTTCTTGTTATCGGAAGGTCGAAGTCCTTTGAACGGAAGCAAGCCCCGTGGTTCAACATATGAAACCATTTGGCCCAGAGCTTTGATCACTTCTCTCTAATGCCCTGGTTGTTTCACGGCGAGGAACGCACCTCCAGAGTTCCTTTCATCCCAAGCGTCGAGTGGAAAGGCTTGTCGCAAAAGAACTCGTAAGTACCCGGCTTTTTCAGCCTCATCTTTACCTGAATGGTTTCTTTTCCGCGGACGTCTGCACTCATCATTATTTCACCCTGACGATCTTTGATCGAGAAATTGTGATCCATGGATGAGATGTTTTCTACGTTGATAATCAGGACATCTCCTTGCCGAGCCTCAATATTCGACGGTTCGAACTTAAAACTGCTGGCCGTGATTGTGATTGATTTTTCTCCGCGTTCTGTGGTTCTGACCCCAACGGGAGCCTGGGTTCCAGCGCAGGACGCGATGACAACCAGCGCTGCCAACAGAACAACGCCTCTGGTGTGATGCATGATGTTCCTCCTTTCTACCCCGGCGACTGAAGACGGATGTGAATTGACCTCCGTGCGGTTTATTTGTTTGCCAAGAACACGCCGTATTTGACCATCCCGCCACTATAGGCTTTTTCCATGAGTTTTAGTTGTCGCAGAAAGGCGATTGCCCTGAATCCGCCCTTGGTCGCGAGCTTGAACAAAGACAACTGCTTTGAAAAGGCGATACCCACGATCCAGGTCTTTGCGACGTTGTCGCTCCAGTCTTCAGCTTCTTTCAGCTCAAATCCTTGTGCCCCTAGCGCGCTGACATAAAAATGCATCGTTGGCATATAAGGCAAGTCAAAGGCCCTGCACAACGTGATGTAGTCTTTTGCTGTGCGCCCCTCCAGTACTTCCTGACCCGAACACCATGTGGCGAGGACAAGTTTACCTCCTGGCCTTAAAACACGATGTGCCTCCCTCAGAAAAGTCGGTTTGTCAAAGAACTGTTCACAGCTTTCCAAAGACCAGACCACGTCGAAACCCTGGTCCGGCAGACTGTCCATCGCCAATGCATCTTCCACCAAGAACTCCACCCGTTCTTGCCCCAGAGATCTGGCTTTTTCGTCGGCCATAGATATCTGGCGGCTGCTCAAAGATGTTCCCGTTACAAATGCGCCGAAGTGATTGGCTAGATACAGGCTCGACCCGCCCATCCCGCAACCCACGTCCAGGATTCTTTGACCTGTCGTCAACTTCGCCAATTCCACCAGTCTGTCAAGCAAACGTTCCTGTGCCTCCACAGCTGAGAGCATGACACCGTCCTCATAATATCCGTGATGGATATGCGGACCCCACAGGTCTTCCCACAGAGGGGAGATTTGGTTCCAAAAACGGGCGACCTTTCTGGTCAATCTTTGACGGTCCGGAAAGAGGCAGATGCAGGTAGAAACGCCCACCCGGGACCTCCCTGGATTGTTAGTTTTTCAAGGAGCCGTTGGCGCGTAACAACGAGGCATGCAAAGAGAATCCAGCACCAAAGGCCAGTATCAGGCACCAGTCGCCTCGCGAGATGCCGCGTCTCAGGATTTCCTCCAATTCAAACCACACCGTTGCAGAGGACATGTTTCCATATTCTGCTAGAATGTATCTTGTGGGCCGCAACTGTTCTTCAGAAAGTTGAAGCTCCTCTTTGACAGCATCAACGATTTTCGCTCCTCCAGGGTGAAGCGCCCAGTGCGCGATGTCGGTTATACTGAGATGTTGGGAGTTCAACAGCTGTCTCACAACGCTCCCGACTCCTGGCCGGACGATTGAGGGTAAACGGGCGGAAAGCTGATTGTGAAGCTGTCCATTCCTGTAAACGTACCGAATAGCGTCTCGGTGCTCAGGTTGACAGTAGTTTGTCGAAGCGACCAATTCTAACCCCATGGGTTGCTTCCAGAGCACAGCAGCTCCAGCGCCGTCACCGAAGAGTGCGTTAGAGACAATTAAGCTCAAATTGTTTCCCATTTGGTAGGTGGCACTGCAGATTTCCACGGAAACGGAAATGACCGCGCCGCCATTCATGCTGTGCAGCAAGGCTTCTGCCATTTGCAGGTTGGGCAGAGCCCCGCCACAGCCGCTTCCAACCAGGTCATATGCTTTGATCTTCCGGTTCAGCGGCAGTTTCTGAATAAGATAGGTTGAGATCCCGGGGCATAGATAACCCGTGCAGGTATTGACAACCAGACCCGCTACATCCCCAAATCGGATGCCAGCTTGACGAACGGCACTGGAAACGGCCTGCGAGGAGAGCTCTACTGCCCAGCGCGTGAAGCGTTCAATGGATGTATCCGGATCTTCGCTTATGATCGTTTCCAGCTCCTGGAAATCCTCAAAGGCAATGCGCCTTCGTAAGACACTGGGATGGGTAAAGACTTTTCCAAGAACATCCTTACTTCTCGGAGTCAGTTCTTCGGCATAGTGTTTCAACAAGAAATTCTTTCCGGTTTTTTGCTCTACCACGAAAGTCGGGGCAGCAGTTCCAACCGATGCCATAAAAACCTTCTTCCCCGAGTTCCCCTTTGCGGAACTTGGCGTTTTCATCCGGTTATCCTCGTATTTAGTGGGTTTCGAGGTCTCGAGGCTATCAAAACAATAGAAGAAGTATATGGGGTCAATCCTGTATTTTGTAAGAAATAATACTGTATTCTTCGGGGGGTTGAAAAGATTGATTGCTTTACATTATCTCTAATATTTCAAGGTGCAATATTTTCAAACGTACTTCCCATTCTTGATCCCTATTTGCAGGGCGTTCCTATCAAAGGCTTCTAACTCATATGATAAGTTTCGTCAAACGGTGGGGGGATTCTGGGAAAGGAAGGTTGCTTGGAGGCAAAAATCTTGGCGGGAGAGTCTAACCGAGATGTCGGTGGGCCACTCATGCTGAAGCCGTATATAGAGATATGAGTTGGATACTGTTAGTTTTTCGGCCTCTAATTTTCAGACATCGTATGGCATTATCTCGGATTTTACTATTCTAGAGATTATTTCTTGCTATGGGTAACAAACGCCTTTTTCTCTACCGTCAATCATCATTTTTGTTACCCATAGTTTCTTGTTATCATGAAATGACATCTGTTTGGCTGAACCACATTTTTTACTTCTCTATCTTGGTGATCTTTGTGCCCTGAAGACCAAGGCCCCCCATCAGGCCCTTCTGATCGAAGAAGAACGCATAGATGTCCGACTGTAAGGTTGTCGTTGTCTGCGATGTGGCTGCTCCAACATCCACAACGACGATGCTCGGACCGACCCCGATCTCCCAGCCGTCGCTCTTGTCAAGCCAGTTCATCGCCGAGTCGGTCATGAAAAACAGCACGTATCCATATTTCTGTGCCCCGGCCTGCAGACCATAGGACACCTGGATCGTTTGGTAGTACCCGCTCGTGTCTCCGCCCTTGAGGAGAGCGCCCTCACCATACTGTCCCCCCACGAGGAAGCCTCCCTTAATGATGCTCGGAAAAACGAGGATGCCTTTTGCCTTTTCACCCATCGCCCTGGCTGAAGCGGATTTTGCATACAATCTCTCCAGGGCGCTCTTGACATCACGGTCAATTTCTGCTGCGCTGGCTGCAGCAGCCGAATTCGGGCTAATGAATGTACCCGCAGCAAACACGAGCACCAACACAATGGTTAACAATTGAAAGCATCTCATCTTCGTAACCCCCTTTCTTGTACGACTATTTAACATTCTTGATGAGGGGTATTGTTGCAGCGAGTTCATAAGTCAGCGCGGCATTGATCTTGTTCTCGATCTGGTAGTAACGCACTACCTTTACATCGGGCACAGCTTTGCGAAACTTAGGGAGGTAGCTCTGACGAAGTTTCAGCCTCAGACCCTCTATGGTCATATACTCATCAAGCAGATTCTTGGCAGTATCGTTGGTCATCTTTTTATAGGCCTTCGCATAGTCATTGATCAATTTTATGGTGCGTGCGCGAAGAAGGAACAGTTCATCCTGATACTGTTCATAGACCGGCCAGAACGCCTTGGCCTCAGCCTTAGTAAGCTGCATGTTCTCCGCGATGAAGAGCTTCTTGTCGGCGCGGATCTTATCAACGACGAACTGCATGTTGTCCGCTGGCTTGTCTTGTGCTGATAACAAAACAGGCCATACCATCAATAATCCCATTAGTACGAGCGTAACCTTGCTTTTCGCATTCATTGGTTTATTCCCTTCATTATTTTTTTTCGGTCAGTACGATTAATTATTCCACCAGCTCGGGTTCACCCAGCCGCCAGGTCTTGTCGAACCAGGGCTCAAGCGGGCCGTAGAGGCGGAAGATCACGCTCCAACTCTTGCCGGGAACAGCCTGAACCCAGTTGTTCTCCCATCCTTCCGGCGCCTTGGGGCCGAAGTAGACATCGTAGGACCCGTCTGCATTCTTGATCATGCCGGGCTTGTTGTTGTCGATCCCTGGAAACCGTTCGTCGGTCTGCAGCATCGAGCGAGTCTGGTTATCATAGAGAGTGAAGGACCAGAAGTCTTTGGCCGGCACGTTGGGCGGCACGTGGACCTTGTAGGTCTTGCCACCGTCCAACGGATTGCCGTCGGCATCGTTGTATGCATAGGCGTACTTCGAGCCCTTTCCGATGATCTTCATGGCCATGGCGGGAGTTATCCCGGTAGCGTAGAAGTGGAAGCCTGCCCGGGCGTCCAGTAGCGTGGCCCCGTCACTTACCCAATCATAACTTCCTCCCGGGAACGGATTCATCCAAACACTTTCACCCGGGTAGAAATAGAACATTTCGTCGCGGGGATACGACCAGATGGTCTTTACGGTGACCGCTCCCGCATTGGCGGCGTCGGTCAGGATCTTCTTCATTCGCGCATCGGGCTTGAAAGGCTGTCCCTTCTTGATACCGATGGAGGCCAGCACTCCAAGGATCTCCGGGTTCTCTCCTTCGCTGGGTTCAGCCTGAACCACTTCGTTCATCTCCTCGAAGATGTTGTAGTCCATGCGATGAATCGTGTTGACGAATCTACCGGATGCGTTGACGAAAGTCATCTTTGGCGGGTTGTCCTTCTTGGACAGTGGATAGACGCGGAAGGTCTTCTTTGTTGTCTCAACTGCTGGTTTTGGTGAGCCGTCTACCTGGAAGCCACGCCAAATCACCCAGTTGCCGTAGGTTTTGGTGCGAGCCACGTGATAACCGTTTGGCACTGGTCCGTCATATCCCGGGGGAAGGATCAGGAACTTGCCGCCCTGGCCTTTGTCCGGCCCGAGGCGCCCGAAGTCTGCTACGTACTTGAACCAGTGATCGTCAATGATTCCCAGCACATCAGGCGGGGTTTCGATGACCATCGGTTCATCCTTCAACTGGAGCCACAGCATCATGTAGACACTGGTCGTGTTGGCGGTCAGAAACAGCGCCTTGGAGTCCATCAGATCCTCAAAAAGAACCGCCGTAGTATTGGGTGGCCCGAATTCCAGGATCCCCTTTCGCATGGCATCCATGGAGGCAATCTGGATACCGTTCAGGAAGGCCTGGAACGCGTGCTGAAAGTCCAGGTGGTCGTAAACCTTCTGGGCGGTCTCCTTGTCCGGCACACCGTCAAAGAAGTTCAGGGTGCCGATGCGGGTTTCAAGTTTGTCCGGGGTAGCAATCCCCGGCGGGGTCTCCGTGGTCATTTTCATTTGAGGTGGCCGCAAAACTTCCTCGTCCCGTGCCCGACTGACTTCCGCGCTTGCGGGCGGGCCTGCCTCTTCTACGTGAGCGGGTTCTTCCTTTGCACTTTGACTTTCTTCTTTCTTGCCGCATCCAGCCAGAAACAACTTCGTCACCAGGCACACAACTACCAAGAAGGATAGCTTCTTCATCATTTGTACTCTCCTTTCATTCAACTCTCCCACAGGTGGCTATGTCTTCTTAGCTGCTATCTTCCCTAACACTTATTTCAGTGTATTTCAGTAAAT
>JBFEUB010000137.1:0-9472 GCA_041547605.1 Desulfobacteria bacterium | reverse complement strand
TGATAAATTTTATCATGTGGGACTCACATCTACCCCAACGGTTATCTATAATTGGGTAAAACACCTTCGGACTGAGATTGGATATTTACCAGTCAATTTGATGTATATCTTTGTATGTTTTGTCGCATTCCTTTTCATAATGTTGCTATTGGGGAAGTAAAATGACATCTCATATTCTTCTTCAAATACTCGTAGCGCCGGTTATAGCTTCCGTCATTATTTTCTTGACTAGACACAAGACAGGCAAGCACGCAGGCTGGATAGCAAGCATTACTCTCTTATATACTACTGCTCTTCTTTGCATAGCAGGACTCAGAGTTTACGAAGGAGAAATAATTATCGAGAAATACGTTCTTGGACCGCAGGTGAGTTTAAATCTTCTAGCCGATGGTTTGAGCCTTCCAGTTGCATTGATAATAAATATAATATGCGTTGTCCTTTCATTGTACTCAATACACTACGTAGACCACAGAATAGAGTTGATATATGGAGAAGTGGATAGAAGGACATGGCTTATATATAATACGAGGTTCTTCTTGTTGTTTCTCTTTTTCCCCACAGGTTTTATGGGTGTTTCTTTTTCTACGAACCTCATATCGATGTATTTCTTCATGGAACTATTAACTATTATTCCTCTTTATTTCATAATGGCTCAATTTGGCTATTCCGATTACATCACGCGTTATAAAGTTGCCCTCATGTGTCTTTTCTGGGGCGTTGCCGGGGCAACCCTATTCCTGATCGGTGTCCTACTAGCTTACACACAGACAGGGAGCTTCGAGATGTCCGAGTTGCCGGGGCTTGCAGGGAATCCACTGACCTTTTGGATTGCCTTGCTTGTTTTCCTTGGTTTAGCTACCAAGCTTGCAATAATTCCCCTTCATGTTTGGATGCCCTGGGTTCACGCAGAACATCCCACGTGCATAGCAGGATTACTTGCAGTTTATGCGAATATAGCAGCTTATATAGCTGTTAGGGTCCTCATATTACCTCTCAGTGAAGATCTCAAAGTTTTTTCCATGCCTATTCTGGTCTTTGCTCTGATAACCATGGTATATGGCTCTCTTCTCACATTGGCACAAACTGACGCAAAACGATTCTGTGCTTGCTCAACTATAAGCCAGCTATCGTACTCTGTGTTTGGGATTGGCGCACTCACGGTTGTGGGTATTGAAGGTGGCATTTTTTACTTCATGAGTCACATCTTGGGCAAAGCAATTCTCTTCTCAACTGCTGGTATATTGGTTTATACAGTGGGGGACAGAGACATGAGAAAGATGGGCGGACTTTGGTCTAAGATGCCACTAACCGCAATACTTTGGATATCGAGTGCGTTAATACTCTCAGCCCTTCCTCCCACAAGCGGTTTTGTAGGGAAATGGATGCTCTTTACAGGCGCTTTCCAAGGAATGCATCAAGATCCCACCGGGCTTGTAATTGTAATTCTGGCCATCATCTCAACTATACTGACACTCATCTATACGTTCTTGACTGGGATAAGAATATTCTTTGGTCCACTGAAGCCTGAACTGTCAAATGATAAGATTAAGGATCCGCCATTAACGATGAGTATTCCTCTTCTCGGACTGGCAGTTACAGCCTTCATCCTAGGACTGTATCCTAAACCTTTTTTGGCACTCCTTCACTCTGTGATAGGTTTGATATAACCGCATCAACTAGAAATAGCTCCTATAGCAAAAGAGACATGTATAGGGAGTGTAAATATCTAAAAAGGAGCTAACAAAACGGAGACTCCTTTCGACATTTGACGTCTCAAAAGGCAATATTAAGCCAATTATTTTTGGTTATGCGCATTCCTACTAAGTAATTTCTTTCTATATGAATCCTTAATGCTTTTTTCGTTCAAAGAGCTGTCTCCCAGGTCACCCCCGTCAAAACGTTTCTGGTTTTCTGCAACTCCCAAGCCGCAAGAGGACGTTTCTTTTTGAGTCATGTCAAGTCCGACCACCAAGGCCGGACTCTCAAGGGCAAATGGCATGGAGCGTGTTGAACCAAGCCCCGGTTAAGTAGCATAAACGTCAAATAGACTGGCTGCAAACCTAACCTAGAAAAAGATGTCGTAGGGCTCCTTTCTGCAATCCAAGCCGCAAGCTGTGGGGGCAACAGCTTGTTTAGATTGAAGATTCCCTGCAGCAAGCGGGGAATGCGCTCGTGGTTGCATTTCAAAATGTTGGATCCTTTGCGTGGCACCCAGTTGGCACGGACTTGAGGATACAGATGGGTTTCAATCAAGATTCTTATATGATAATATATAAGTTTAGTAGTGGAAAATGTTACGCCTGTTAGGCCAGATTTTTAGGGATTTTAGTGCTTCAAAGACTATCGACCTGGATGTCTTGTACGCCCTGACACACACTTTGGTAACCTGCAGGTTGGGTTGTGCAAAAGACATGTTCTGCATGAGAGTAATTCAGGGGCGTTTCATCGCAGGATAGGCTCTGCCGTCTGTGATGAAGGCCATAGAGGAACGTAGTCTTATGTCTAAGATACTGGTGATTGACGACGAACAAAGTGTCAGGAAGCTCTTAGAAATCTCTTTGACACACAAAGGCTATCAAGTCATGACTGCGGAGGATGGTAAGCGTGGGATTGAAACCTTTCAGCAAGAAAGGCCCCATATCGTACTAACCGATATAAAGATGCCCCATATGGATGGGATTGAGGTGTTGAGAAGGATAAAACAGATCAACCCTGAAACCGAAGTAATAGTAATTACTGGGCACGGAGATATGGATATGGCCATCCAATCCCTGCAGCTTGACGCCTCGGATTTTATCACCAAGCCTATTATGGATGAAGCCCTATCGGTTGCCTTGAGCCGAGCCAAGGAAAGGCTGGATATTAGAAGGAAGCTGAAGGAATATACCGACAATTTGGAACAGATGGTAAAAGAAGCAACAGAGGAGTTAAGAGAGAGATATGAGTTTGAAGGCAACCTAATTAGGCGTTCCATCGACGCTATAATCGCCACGGACAAGAATGAAACCATCGTCACCTTCAATCAGGGGGCGGAAAGAATATTTGGACATGCTATGGAAGAAGTGGTGGGGAAGATGAATATTTGGAGTCTTTATCCACCAGCGATAGCGCAAGAAATCAGGCGGTCTCTTTATAGTAAAGAACGCGAAAGAGGGTGGATGAGCAGCTGGCAGGAGACCTTCGTTTTAGGCAAAGGCGGTGACAACATACCGGTAAGGTTTTCAGGATCCTTACTCTATCGAAATGACGAGATAATTGGCAGTGTAGCTTTCTTCCATGACATGAGGCAGATAAAGCGGCTAGAGCGTGAACTGATCAAGTCTGAAAGGTTAGCTGCCACAGGACAAACTGTGGCGGGTCTTGCCGACTGTATCAAGAGCTTCTTGTTCGGTCTCGAGGGAGGCGTCTATGTCGTCGATAAGGGGCTCAAGAAGGATGATATGCATAGAGTGAGCACCGGTTGGGATACGGTGCAAAGAAATATTGGCAAGATTTCTAACCTGGTTCTAGATCTCATTAGCTACTCGAAGGAAGATAAACCTAAGCGAGAAAGGTGTTCACCAAATATCATTGCAGATGAAGTGTGTGAGCTTATGGAGTCCAGGGCAAAGGAACACGGTATAGAGATTGCGAGGGATGTTGATTCCAATATAGGTGAGGTATACTTAGATCCTAAAGGCATTCATCGCTGTCTGCTTAACCTGGTTTCTAACGCCATTGACGCCTGTATCTCGGATGAAGAGGAGGATAAGGATTACCTGGTTCGACTGACCACAAGGCTTGAAGGTGATGGAGTGCTTACATTTCAAGTTTCTGACAATGGTTGCGGTATGGATGAGGAAGTCAGAAAGAAAATGTTTACCAGCTTTTTCAGCACCAAGGGCTCAGAGGGCACCGGCCTCGGCCTGCTGGCTACCCAGAAGATCGTGCAGGAGCATGGGGGGACTATAACTGTAGATGTTGGGCCTGGAAAAGGGTCAATTTTTACCATCTGGCTACCTCATGAGTCCAAGGAAACTGAACGGAGAATATCATAAAAGGACATGTCGTGTGATGGAATTCGATCGTGCTCAACATGAGAACGAAAAAGACACCTTGAACCATCTCATCACGTATCTTGCCTGCACGGTACCTCATCTCCCAGAGGTAAAGCTTCAGAAGCTGATTTATATTGCCCAGTTGTACCATTATGCCGATTATGGCAAGCTTTTGACTGGTACTCGATTTTTTAGTCTTAGTTATGGTCCTCATGCCCCCACAATTAGATTTACGATAAAGCATCAACTTGAAAACAATGCTATATCCTTGGAGGAATCTCGAACATCCACAGATCCAATATATTCAAATGTTTGCATGATCATAAAATCTCGTGAACGCAAAGAAAATAAACTGTCCACCCCGTGTCTGAATACTGTGAGAGAAGTGGTAGAAGATTGGGGATACAAGGGTTTCGAAGATATACTTGACTATACTACCAGAACTGTTCCGTTCCTTTCGACCACCTATAGGGAGCACATTGACTTGACCATGATCCAGCCATCACGGGGTCTCAAGCGCGCATTATCACTGCCAGAAAGAGTCCAGATCCATCAGTTCATGGAAGCACCTGAGGATACGGTCGGTCAGGGTATTGCTCATGTTGATTCCTGCCCGGTCTCCATTAATGAGGTGGCGGAGATATATCTCGCCCTGTGCGGTGACCTTCCGGAGAATATCCCTTCTCGAGAGCATTTTGGATTTAATGCCCAGGCGGTCGTAGCGGCTTTAGCCATTGCGGATGACAGCAATGAAGACGGATCAGCGAAATATCCAACTCATACTGATAAAGCAGCACAATTGACTAATTCTCTATTAGATTCCATCTGTTTTAAGCACTATAGTGGCAGAGTGGCCTTAAAAACTGGAATGCTTTTCTTGAAAAGGTCTGGCTATTCTTTCAATGGAGACGTCTTAGAAGAAAGTTGGCCACAGGGAAATGATTATGAGCGCATTAGGGAATGGTTTCACAGGGTAAGCGTAAAAGCTGGCACCGAATGAAAGAGCTTGCAAATAAGTTCTATGCTAATACCCCGCGAAATTGGGGTGCAATTATTCCGATTAATCAACCAATCAAGATGAGATACTGGGAATGTAAAAGAAAATCTCAGCTCGCAGATCAAGCAAAAAACGACGCCCAGAAAAAGGGCTTTCCTAGATCGCCATGAAGGATTGATGGAACAACGGAAGGCACTAACTTCTTGACATCAGGTTTTTTTAGGGGGTATCATAATAACGCATCACTGTTTGAAAAGCCAATTGCTTAGGCGTGGCGAACACCTCTCTTTACGCAGGTTGGTCCATTTTGAGAAGCTCTGAGCTCGCTTCACTATAATTGGAGCACGAAGTGCCTCTTTGTAAGCGGTCAGGCGCAATCTTTGCGCTAAACTCTCCCGATATATCGGGATTAAACAGGGTCGATCTTCCCGCTTCGCCAAAAACTTCTTAACAACATTTTTAAAACTGACCGGCAATAAGGTTTAGTAACCGGTTATAGGCTTTGGTGTTACAAACTCTATAACCGGAATCTGTCTTAGTCTTAACAACTCACTTTAGCACCCAGGAGGTAAGACCATGAAGTGGCTTATGAATAATAAAGCTATTTTCGTTGTCATCATGACGTGTCTTTGCATGGCATTCCAGTCTCAGATTTCCGGGACCTTTGCTGAAAAGGCAGAGGAAGAGCCATACTATGTAGGCATGGAGAAATGCAAGGATTGTCATCCAGAAGATGTGAAAACATATTCTGAGTGGAAGTACTCTAGAAATTTTCGCATCTTAGAAATGAGGAGCAAGGACCATGATCCAAATTGTCTGCCCTGCCATACTACCGGGTTCGGTAAACCGGGTGGCTTTGTCAGTGTGGACAAGACACCGCATATGAAGAATGTCCAGTGCGAGGCATGCCATGGACCTGCAAGCTTGCACGTCAAGGCACCAACGGTGGAAGAGCATCAGAGGACACTTAAAATCCCCGTAAACATCTGCACGACATGCCACCGCCAGCATCAGCACATGGGGTATTGAGAAAATGGGCCGAATTTCACTATTTCTAGAGAAGTGCAGTATAAGCATCAAAGTAATATTGGGCGTAAGCCTCATTCTAATCCTAGTAATGGGCGTCTTTACTTATTACGATATGGTAACGAGGGTGAAGTATCACTTGAAAGCTCAAGAGGAGCGGGCATATGAGATTAGTGATACGGTCATGAGAAGTATTGAATACCCCATGCTCGACGGAGAGATGGAAGACGTGCAGGCCATCCTGGAAAATCTGAATACCTTGCCGGATGTGACAGAGGTAAATCTTTGCGATCTTACAGGGACCATCAGATATAGTGGATTACCAGCTAACATAGGCAAGGTTGACAATTCAGAACTCACGAAAAATGCCTTGCGAACAAACGCTCTGTCCAAAGGTTTGGAGACGGTTGAGGGGGAAAAGTCTTTTCACCATGCCATGCCTATCCCTAATGAACAGACTTGCTATAAGTGCCATGGCGCTGACAAGAAGATATTAGGCGCTTTAAGTGTGGGAATTACCTGGACCCCCATAGAAGGCAGGATTGCAGCGGTTAGAAATAAGGAGATCGGCTTGGGTATAGTCTCGATTGCAGTTGTCGGTTTCTTCTTGACGCTGTTCTTATCAAGATACATTACTCGACCTCTTGCCAGGCTTACCGAATTGGCAGATGAAATTAGCCGTGGGAACCCCGGGCCAGAATTCGGCCGGATATTGAAATGTTGGGAGGTAGAAAAGTGCGACAAGACGAGTTGCCCGGCATATGGAAATACCGACGTCATGTGTTGGTTCGTGGACGGAACCCACTGTAAAGTGCAGCCATCAGGGAGTTTTCCAGAAAAGTTGGATATGTGTCGGCAATGTACCGTGTACAAAAGCCATGTGGGCGATGAGATGGTTCGCCTAGCGGACTCGTTCAAGCATATGCTTCATAGGTTAAAGGTCTTTGAGAAAGTGCTAATGCAGTCTGAAGAAAAATACAGACTTCTTTTTGATACCAATCCAAACCCCATTTTTATTCTGGATCATGAAACATTTAAGATTTTGGATGCAAACGCGAGGGCTGAGGAGTATTACGGCCATTCAAAAGAAGAACTTCTGAAGGTATCTTTCACACAGCTCGGATACGGGGAAGATGCCCAAGAAATTATGTTGGATTTTAGAAATGTCGTGGGCCATCGATCCATCCTTTCCCCTAAAAAGCGACTTCGCAGAAAAGACGGTCACCTGTCCTATATGAACATCCATGTGTGTCACGCAACATACATGGGAAAAGCTGCGCTTATTGCTACAACAACCGATATTACAGAGAGTATTCAGAAAGAGGCTCAGCTGACCCAAGCCAGCAAGATGGCCACTCTTGGCGAGATGGCAACCGGAGTAGCCCATGAGCTGAACCAACCCCTGAGTGCTATACAGATAGGAACCGACTTTTTCAAGAATATGATCAAGCAGGGCCAGGAAATACCACGTGACGAAATGGTCCTGGTTTCTGAACAGATGGGAGACCAGGTAGCCCGTGCGGTTGGTATCATCAATCACCTGCGAGAATTTGGGAGAAAGGCGGAGATCCGACCGGAAAAGCTGGATATCAACCAACCGCTCAGGGGGGTCTTTACCCTGTTGAGCCAGCAGTTGAAGTTGCGGGGCATCGAGGTGGAGCTCAATTTGCAGGAAGATCTGCCCCCTGTCATGGGTGATAGTAACAGGCTCGAGCAAGTCTTTATAGATCTAGTCATCAATTCAAGAGATGCCATGGAAGAAAGGCAAAGACAGGCGGGAGGTATAGATGTGCATAACACCTTGACTGTTAGTAGTTTCCAAGAAGATGGCCAGGTGGTCGTAACAATAAGCGATACGGGCAAGGGAATACCTGATGATATAAAAAGCAGAATCTTCGAACCATTTTTTACCACCAAAGAAGTCGGCAAGGGGACCGGTTTGGGACTATCAATTAGTTACGGCATTGTGACAGATTATAATGGCAACATCGAGGTAGAAAGTGAAGAAGACAGGGGTACGACTTTCAAGATAAGTTTTCCCGCCTGTGGGTAAGAGGAAAAACAGGGCTTAGGGCTATGTCTAAGATTCTTGTTATTGATGACGAAGAAAGCATCAGGAAATTGATGAAGATTGTCCTGACACACAAAGGCCATGAAGTGGCCACAGCAGAAACTGGTGAAAAAGGGCTTGAAATTTTTCAGGTGGAAAGACCCCCAATTGTGGTTACCGATCTCAAGATGCCGGGCATAGATGGCATAGAAGTCTTGAAGCGTATAAAAGACATTGCTCCCGATACGCGAGTTATTGTCATCACCGGACACGGTGACATGAAATCGGCTATTAAGGCACTCCAGCTCGAAGCCTCTGACTTTATCAACAAGCCGGTTACGGACGAAGCCCTTTCGATCGCCATCAAGCGAGCTGAAGACATATTGTGGATGAAAAGAAAGCTTAAAGAATATACCGATGATCTGGAACTTAAGATCAAAGCAGCCACAAGGGAGTTGAGTGCTGCTCATGACTTTCAGAAAAACCTCATTCAAAGTTCGATTGACGGGATCATTGCTGTGGACAAAGATCAGACCTTCGTTGTCTTCAATCAAGGGGCTGAACAGATGTTGGGTTACATTGGAGATGAAGTGGTTGGTGTATTGCAAATGGATGCAATATGTGCCCCAGGTGTGCCCGCCTCGATTAGAGACAAACTTAACAGCGAAGCCTATGGAGGGAAACACAGACTGGTTAATTATGAGGATGCTGTCAAATCAAAAAGTGGCGAAGAAATTCCTGTGCGCATATCTGGCGCAACCTTGTTTGAAAATGACGCGGCTTCAGGCGCTGTGTACTTTCTTCAGGATTTGCGCGAAATCAGACGACTACAGAGAGAACTGATAGAAAACGAGAGACTCTCGGCCATCGGGCAGGCTGTCGCAGGCATGGGCCACTACATAAAGAATATATTGAACGGACTTCAGGGGGGTGTTTACATTGTTAACGTGAGTTTAAAGAAGAACAAGCCGGACCTCTTACCCAAGGGCTGGGCGATGATTGAAGGGAATATAAGAAAGATATCTGACTTGGTCATGAATATGCTTATCTATTCAAAAGAGCGCGAACCGGATTACGCCCCGTGTTCCCCAAACGAGATCGCCCAAGAAGTTTATAACCTCATGCAAGACAAGGCCTCCCAGTCCAACGTAAGACTATCTACGGATCTGGATTTGTCTATCGTTGAATGTTACCTAGATGGAAATGGACTCCACCGATCCTTACTTAATTTGGTCACCAATGCCATAGACGCCTGTATCCTCGACCCCGATGAAGACAAGGATTGGTCTGTCCTCATAAGAAGCCAAAAGGAAAACGGCGGTCTCAGGTTCGATGTTGTTGACAATGGCATGGGCATGACCC
>JBFEUB010000136.1:0-9557 GCA_041547605.1 Desulfobacteria bacterium | reverse complement strand
TAGGAAGCGCAGTAACGGTCAGGGTCTTTGCCCCGTGAATCCCCGACCAGATTCGTTCTTGTGCTTTGTCGGTATCCTCGACCCCCATGAGCTGTCCGGAGGCTTGCAAGATGGTTTCTGCGGAACGATAGTTCTGCGTGAGTCGAATCGTTTTCGCGCCTGGATAATCATCGCAAAACCTGTGAAAATATCGAACGTCCGCTCCCCTAAACCCGTATATGGCCTGATCTGGATCACCAATGACGCAGATGTCATGAGCCCCTTGTGCCAGCAGCCTAATAAGGCGATACTGAGCATAATTGATGTCCTGATATTCGTCCACTGATATGAAAGCAAACCTTTGCCGATACTTTTTTCTGATCACCTGATCAGCTTCGAACAGCTTAACCGTCTCGAGGATCAGGTCGTCAAAGTCAAAGAGATGGTTCTCACGCAGGAGCTCCTGGTATGCTCTGTAAGCTGGCGGAAATTGCTCCAGGAAGGACTCTGGAACAGACTCCGCCACATCGTGCTCTGGTAAAAGCAAGAGCTGTTTGACCTTGGAAATAAGGTCTGAAATCCTCTCCGGGTCAAGTCTTAGACCCGCAGGGTCGCCCCATATCCTTTGAATGGCGGCCTTCACGAACTGAGGGCGGTCAGCTTCGTCCAATATGGATACCGGGCGCGTTATTCCAAATGCATCCGCCTCAACGGACATAATATCCAGGCACAGGCCATGAAACGTCTTCACGGTCACCCTTTCTACACGCTTCGGGTCATCAAGGATCTGGCTCAAACGCGTGGCCATTTCCTGAGCGGCTTTATTGGTAAAGGTCACAGCCAGGATTTGCTCCGGCCGCGCACCTCCTTGTTGAAGCAAATAGGCAATGCGATGGGCAAGTGTAAATGTTTTGCCAGTCCCTGGACCTGCAACAAGCAAAAGGGGACCCCCAGCATGTTTTACTGCCTCCTGCTGGGCGTTGTTCAGGTTCCCCCGCAGACGAATCTGGTCAACAACACCCTTATCACTCGAAGAAGCCAGAGAGATGTTGAGGGGCAACACAACTTGGCCAGTTCGCACCTCACCCTTCTTGCTTCTTTTAGACGAAACCTTGAAGAGACGCTTTTGCCCTAATAGGTGGGTGCGCTCCCCGTCGTCAAAAAGAGAGATGGTTCCAAATTCCCCATCATATCCCGGGGCAATATGGATCTGCTTATTCCGCATTCGGTTAACCGCCTCGGCAAACAATGGTGGTCCTTTCTGCTCAAGGACCTTTAAGGGGGTCTTTCTGAGGATCTCCAACTCCGGGCCCAAGCTTTCAACAAGCATGCGGCAGGCATCGGCCACCTTCTTGCTCTTGGCTCCCACCTGGAAGAGCTCTGATAGTATATCGGTCAAGGGAAGAAGGCTCTGGTAGGGGTGGGACATTTGTGGCTTCTCACCGGCCTTTCGGTCAGCCAGTTCTTCCACGCGATACAAAACGCCAATCGTCACCTGCTTACCGCAGACAGGACACCGTCCTTTGTTCTTCATGGTTTCGTGGGGTGAAAGCCGCACACCGCATTTTCGGTGGCCATCGAAATGGTACTTTCCCTCCTCAGCAAAGTACTCGAGGGTCCCCAGAAAGCGCTTTGGATCACCGGACATCAGGGCATCTCTCACAGCAGAATAAGAAAGCTCTGTATGAAACAGATTGGCCTCTCTTGCGAGATTCCCAGGAGAATGGGCATCGGAGTTGGAGACCAGCGTGTAGCCGTCTAATGACGAGACCCGCCAGTTCATAGCAGGGTCCGAAGAAAGGCCGGTCTCAACGGCGAAGATGTGGTGCGTGAGATCCTCAAAACATTCTTCAAGTGAGTCGAAACCTGATTTGGAGCCGAGTACCGAAAACCAGGGCGTCCAGATGTGAGCCGGGATCAGAAAAGCATCCTCGGAAGTTTCAAGGACGATTTCAAGGAGTCTCTTGCAGTCGAGCCCCAAGATCGGCCTTCCGTCAGAGGCGATATTGCCTATACGGCTAAGCCTCTGGTTCAGCCTTTCTGCAAACTCAAGTCCCGGAACAAAGACAACATTGTGAACCTTTCGAGTCTTTCCATCCTTCTTGTAAATACTGTTGACCTCCCCACTCAGGATGAATCGGACTGTGCCTCGGCAACTGGTCGGCACCATTGGAGCTGTTTGTGCTGCATGTTCTGGCTTCAGGTTAAAGAGGCCGTCTTCTGCCGGTTCAAGTTTCTGGGATAGCTCTGAAAACCACTGGGGGTGGGTAAAATCGCCAGTGCCAACCACCGTGATCCCTTTCAGCTGGGCCCAGAGGTTTAGGTGCTCCAGATCAAGGTTTTTGGCGGTTGCCCGTGAAAGGTAGGAATGGATGTGGAGGTCAGCGATGAATTCCATTTAACAGATACGCGGTAACTGCTCTCCAGCCAGCATATCAAGGATCCGGGTGCCCCCGACGCCCGTCCTCATGAAGACTCGGCCCCGGTCTTGGGAAACTACACGCCCGATGATCGCGGCTTCCGTTCCATAGGGATGGGCCTTCATGCAATTCAAGACCTTTTCTGCATCCTCGGGTCCGACAATGGCAATTAACTTCCCTTCGTTGGCAATGTAAAGGGGATCCAAGCCAAGGATTTCACAGGCCCCGAGTACGCTCTCATGTACTGGAATCTGGTCTTCAAAGAGTTCGATGCCCACATTCGACTGAATAGCGATTTCATTCAGGCTCGTAGCAAGTCCCCCACGCGTGGGGTCCCGCATCACATGGATCTGGTCGCTGAGTGACATCATTGCTGCCACTAATCCATGCAAAGGAGCAGAGTCGCTCTCGATAGGAGCCTCAAAAGACAGCCCCCCCCGTTTGGAAAGGATGGTTACCCCATGATCCCCCATTGTACCACTGACTAAAATCGTGTCTCCAGCCCGGGCATTCTTCCCAGAAATATCAGTATTCCCCTTGATGACCCCGACGCCAGAGGTGTTAATGAAGATTTTATCGGCGCCACCACGATTCACAACCTTGGTATCGCCCGCGATAATCTGCACACCGGCCTCCGCGGCAGCCCGCTTCATGGATGCCAGAATACGGTTAAGATCTGCCATGGGGAACCCTTCCTCGATGATGAAACCCACGCTGAGAAAACACGGCACTGCACCCCGCATGGCCACGTCGTTCACCGTGCCGTTGACCGCTAGGCAACCGATGTCACCGCCCGGGAAAAAAATCGGATCTACCGTGTAGGAATCCGTAGAAAAGGCAAGCCTTTGACCCCCTATTTCAAAGACTGTACTATCGTCCAGCCCTTCAAGGAGTGCATTTTTGAACTGCGGTAGGAACACACGCTTGACCAATTCATGGGACGCCCTCCCTCCACTGCCATGATCCAACGTAATCGTATCTTCTGTTTTCATATCTGTCTTCCCAACTCCGTTAGTCCTTTAAAAACTTACCTCAGGTACCTCTTGTTTTTCTTCAGGCACTTCAAAGAATGCAGCTTTTTCAAAGCCAAACATCCCGGCTATCAAGTTGGTCGGAAAGCTCCGAATCTTTGTGTTATAGAGCCTTACCGCCTCATTGAAGCGCCGCCGTTCTACGGCAATCCGATTTTCAGTCCCCGCCAGTTCGTCTTGAAGACGGATAAAATTCGCATTCGCCTTCAGATCAGGATACCGCTCCACCACCACCAGGAGCCTTCCCAGAGCTGAAGAGAGCTCATTGTTGGCCGCGATCTTTTCGCTGATGGGCCCAGCCCGGGCCACCTTAGAACGGGCCTCGGTCACTTTCAAGAAAACCTCTTGTTCGTGCGCGGCATACCCCTTGACGGTCTCCACATAATTGGGAATCAGGTCGTAGCGCCGCTGGAGTTGATTCTCCACTTGCGCCCAGGCCCCCTTGATCCCCTCGTCCATCCGGACAAGGCTGTTGTAGGTCCCCTTTAAATAAGAATATGGAATTAAGACAACAAGCAGAACAACCCCTACAACGATGAGCGCGGTTTTTTGTCCTTGTGTCATGGAACCTCCTAAGAGCGAGCCAGGCGTTTCTATCTGCCGAAGATGCCCTCTTTAGCCTGCGGACTCAGTCCTGAGTAGATACATCCTCCTTACCCAACGTGTCCACGATTTTCCAGAGCTTTTGTATCTCTTTGAGATAAGCTTTGAAGAGGCTGTTCATTTCCCGACCACGCGGCTTGCTCCTTTTTTCTTTAATATCAAGAAGTTTTTCAAAGAGGTCTCTGTCCATGAGGAACGCCTGACAAACCTGATTGATCACCTCACGCCTGTGACGGGGAAGCTCCTTTCCTTTCAGATGAAGCAACGCGGCAAAGATGGCGACCATTGCACCCAAAGACCCTGCCATGACGTCCTGTAGGCTTTTTCTCTTGCCCTGGGTCTCTAAGAACGCCTCCCTCAAGAGGAGCAACTTTCCCTTGACCTCCCTTTCACATTGTAGCCTCAAGAACTCCCGGTCAAAAGAAAGGTCCTTCAGGATATCCTTGCCATAAACAAGTAAATAATTATTCTGAAAATTCAAATATTCAATCGGAAAGACATCCACTGATGTCTCGACGTATGCTTCAGTTAGAAACAGGGGAGTAGCCACGTTCCGTTTTTTCCACTTGGCAATGAGGTCAAAGGCCTCATCGATGAGATCGATTCCCCTTTCCGAAAGCACCATCATAAAATTAATGTCTGATCTGCCAGCCATGTAATCGCCGCTTGCAGCGCTACCGTATAGTAGGATGGAAACCAGTTCCTCCCCAAACAGGCCTTTGTAGTCATCGATGATGCTAGAAAATATCTCCCTCGGGTCTTTCGGGACCTTGGGCATGAGGCGTCCCCCGTTCACCATAAGTCTCCATGAAACGTTATTATAGACTATTCATAGTATCGCGTCTCAGAAGTTTCTTTAAAAAACATAGAGTTACCGCAAAGCCGTTTCCCCCTCACTCTGTGAGCGTTTTGGGGACGTCAGCTTCGCTCCGCTGCATCACAGCACGCAGTGCGTCTGTTCAAGCCGTCAGGCGCAACCCTTGCGCTATTCTCGAACTAACGGCCTCAAATCCCGACGAGTCGGGATGATTCTCGACGCGTCACTCAGCTGCCATCTCATTCCAAAAACGCTCAGTGTCTTTCGGACAAGGCTTTAAGCTGCCTAACGACTATGTAAACTTTTTTTGAGACACAACACTAGAACCCATCTGAAAAATGTGGATCAGGGTTCAGGCCAAGGCGCGGGGCGGCGAAAAAGCGTAGCATACACGGCCAGTATGTGAGCATTTTGAGCCGACCCGCAACGCTGCCATGGAGGCTTGGACGTATTTTTGAGATGGGTTCTAAAAGCCGCCGCCTGCGCCACCCCCCCCACTCAAGCCGCCGCCAAATCCACCAAAGCCACCGCCAAATCCACCAAAGCTGCCACCAAAACTTCCCCTGCCGTAGCCGCCTCCGTATCCTACCCCTCTTCCAATGAACATCAAGAGCAGAAGTGGCCAGATACCTCCCCGCCTCATCCCCATGGAAAACAGGAGGAACAGAAAAAGAACCATGAACAGCAGACTCGGCAGGCCAGAGCGCTTTTTCACGGGGCGTTTCACGGGCAATTGCCCGGTCAGCCGAACGCCCGCATCTTTGGCAATGATACTCGCTACGGCAACCGTGCCGTTCAAAAGGCCTTCTCCAAACCGATCCCCCTTCAGATACGGAACGATGTGCTGGTCGCGTATCTGACCAGCCAAGCCATCCGGGATAAGGCCTTCCATGCCGTAACCTGTCTCGATACGCATCTTACGCTCTTTGATTGTGACAAAGATCAGGACGCCCCGGTCTGTGTCCTTTTGTCCTATGCCCCACGCAGCATACAGGCGGTTGGCATAATCGTCGTAATCTTCCCCTCCGATCTCTGGCATCGTCACCACAACCACCGGAACGTTTGTCTTTCTCAAAAGCTCACCGGTTATTTGTGTCAGCTTTTGTTCATACTGGGGCGAAATGACATTGGCAAAATCATTGACGAGTCCACCCGGCTTTGGAAATGAATCAGAGGCGTGACTTGAAGTTGGACAAGCGCATGTCAAAAAAAAGACAATTACAAGGCCAAACGCATTCTTCACTTTTGAATACAGTCGATACGTGGTCATTTGGAGCTGAGAAGTTGGGCACCGAATCCTGTTTATAGGCATTCATAATAGCACATTCAATCTTCGAAAAAAACTTCTAAAGGCCTGCCCAGACCCGGATGAAACGGCGTCCAGGCGATCCGCGACTTCAGCCCTCATTGCTAAGCCCATGTGCGCCAACCGTCACAAAATTGACTTTTTGAGACTGCTATATTTTTCTCTAAGCGTATGCAGTTGAAATAGTTGACGAATATACTTTCAGAGGAGTTGGCATGGACTTTGCTGACGTAACCTCAGTGGCAGCCAAAGTAAAGATTCGAGGCAAGTTTTTCGGCAAAAATAGTGTAATTTTACACACCTTATTCATGCTGATTCCTGTTGTTCGCTGAACCTGCTGTCCCTAATGCTCAGAAAAAATAATAGAGATGACAAAGGGTTACTAAAGGGAGCAGGTTGTCGCTGTTAGAGACAGATGATGGATGATAATTTTATTGAGATGCTTTGTAGCCAATTGAATAAAGGACTGAGGGCCCATGAATGAACAGTTGAACATATTGGTGGTTGATGATGAGCAAGTGATTCTTCAGATTTTCACGGATTATTTTCGCCAGTCTGAAATCTATTCGATATTGGCTGCCCGAGATGGAGCGGAAGCCCTTGAGATTTTCGGAAAGACAAAGGTCGACTTTTGTTTTACAGACCTTCATATGCCAGGCATGGACGGGATAGAGTTCACCAAGAAGATTCACGAGCTCGATAACACCTTGCCCGTCGTAGTCATGACCGGATATCCGTCCATGGATAACGCGATCGCCACCTTGAAACATGGCGTGGTGGATTTCTTGGTCAAACCTTTTCATATTGGTGACATAGAACTGACCATCAAAAGGGCTCTGGAACAGAAGGCGCTCTTCGTCGAAAATATGCTGTTAAAAGAAGAGATCAAAGGCAAGGAACGTATTAACCGACTGAATCAAGACCTATCTGAGAAAGTCAATGACCTCAACACACTAAACATGATTTTACGGGAGGTAGACTGGATAACGAGTAGTTCAGACCTTTTCGATCTAATCGTTAAGCTATCTTTTGACATTACTAATTGTGATGAGGTCCTTTTTCACGTACTCGACGAAACCTCGGAAAGGCCAATCCCTATCGCTTCTTTCCAGAAAGAACCCATGCCTGGAACCGGTATTGATACGGGCGGACAGGCCAATCAAACTGCCCCAACCAGTTGGAGCAACGGTAACGTCACAAAGCTCCTCGCAAGAAAGATGTCAGAAGGGGTCCCTTTGCTTGTAGACGGCAGTTATGACAGGGCAGTCTCAGACGCAAATATTTGTTCGCTAATTGCCATTCCGTTCAGGATTCGAAAGAAGCTATTTGGTATGCTGGTCGCCATTAACAGAAAAGAGTCGGTTTCTTTTAATGAAAAGGACCTGTACTATCTGAATTTCTTGGCCGATAGGGCCACATTTGTTATAGAAAACGTCGCACTCTACGAAAACATTTACGAAAATCTCTTCGCCACTCTCTATGCCTTCGTCGAGGCAATTGAGGCAAGAGACCCTTACACCAAGCAACACTCGAGTCGGGTGACCGATTTTGCAGTGCGCATAGGCAAGGAAATGGGATGCTCTGACGAGCAACTTGATCTACTGAATTTTGCTGGGCACTTACATGATATCGGAAAGCTGGGCATTGCCGATAGTATTCTGCTGAAACCTGGCCCCTTGACAAAGGAAGAATTTAAAGAGATTATGAAGCACCCGGTCATAGGAGCCAATATTGTGGGCCACTTGGGCCTTTTGACCGGTGAGCAGCAAATCATTTTACATCATCACGAAAGATGGAATGGGAAGGGATACCCAGACGGCCTCAGATGTGAATCCATCCCCTTCCTGGCCCGGATTCTCGCTGTGGCGGATGTCTATGATGCTATGGCCTCCGACCGTGCCTACCGGAAAAGAATTCCTGAGGATGTTGTTCTTGAGACCATCAGGGAAGGTGCTGGCATCGACTTTGATGGAGAAGTGGTTGAGGCATTTCTATTGCTGTATGAACGGGGCGAAGTGGAGTCAAAACATGGTGCATATGGCTCCGATTCTATCCGTTACGAATACGCACGCAGATCATTATCTTCCGATTTCCAGCGCAATTCGGTTTACAGTACCAAAAATAGCACTTCGGCGCCTGTCCTCCTAGCTTCATGCCCTCCGATACGGGGTTCACGCTCAATTTGAAAAATGATAAGAAGACTAGGCCTTACGCTCGGGAGGGAAATATGTTATGTTTCTTAAACAGGGGCCTTCTTCCAAAAGAATACCGACAAAGCTCGTATTCATACTGAAGCAATCGACACATACTGTAATCTCTTAGTGCAGGGCAACCCCTTGAGGTCACTATAAAAACGCACTTCGCGACAAGCTGTCAGACGCGACAAGAAAAACAAAAAAGGTGAAAGATGAACGATGAGTGACCGCGACAATACATTCGGCGAACCGGCCCAACCTTCGGCATTGCAAAGGGAACGGGTGCTCCTGAGATTGCTTGCTGATAAGTTCTACGGCGCTTACCTGCTTCGAGTCATCGAAGGCGTAACGCACAACCTCAGTAGCCCGCTTCAAGTTCTTTATATTCGATCTGAACAGCTAGAGCAAAACCTTGGGCAATTACACGGTTTGAAGCAATGCGACGGAGCGACACAAGTCGCGGGAATAGTGGACCGTATGGAGGAAAAAATAACATCGATCTTAGCTAGTCTAGATGATTTAAACAGCCAACTGAAGCACCTCGCAATCCCTTTGCTCATTGAAAAACACTCTGAGATGGTGGAGGTTAAAATCAATGAGGTCATAGAACACTGTCTTTTTCTCCTCAATGCCAACATGTTTTTCAAGCACAATGTGAAAAAAACCCTTAGGCTGGATTACGGCCTCCCGATGTTAAAGGGAAGGAGAACGGATTTATGCATAATTATTTTGAACCTTATGCAGAATGCATTGGAGGCAATGGTCGATGCCCAAGAAAAACACTTTGTCATTGAAACGTCCAGCCAAGAAGGCAAGGTGATCATCAAGATTCAGGACACTGGTTCCGGAATCCCTGAAACAGACCGCGCACAGATATACGATGTCTTCTTCACAACCAAAAAAGGAACCGAGCATGATGGCGAGGCTGAAGAACATGCAGGCCTCGGCCTCGCACTTGTATCTCTCTTACTCGATGATTACAACGGAACTATTGCATGTGAGAGCATTCCTGGGAAGACTACGTTTACTATCCAGATCCCCTACCTAGCCCAGTCGTTGGTCGCATAGACTGATTGTCAAAAATATGTTCCGTTTGCTCGCAAGTCGTTGATGATTGAAAATATTATTTGGCCAACGACATTGTGCAATTTTGGAGAAGATTTTTGAATGTGACTGGCGTTTAAAATTGCAAGCTGTCTGAGGGCT
>JBFEUB010000135.1:0-9591 GCA_041547605.1 Desulfobacteria bacterium | reverse complement strand
TAGGTTTTGGATATGGTATCCTTGGTGGCGAACCAGAGAGGGTCCTTCCGGTCAAGTGCATAAGAAAAGCATGCTCTCGCACAGCTCTTTATCGACCCGTCCAGATTGTGCACAGCCTGAACAATGCCGGGCCCTTCAAACTCTTGGATGGTGTTTCGGATTTCCCGTCCGTCTTTTGTCGTGAAGACGAGCTCGGCTTTGCACGGTCCCTCGATACATCGTTCCGTGTTCTTATAAACGTCACCGTATGCGTGCCGTCCTATAATGATTGGCTTCTTCCAGAATCTGACAGCGGGTTGCACATTCTTCAGCAAAATTGGCTCCCTGAACACGGTTCCGTCCAGCATCGCTCTAATTGTAGCATTCGGGCTTTTCCACTGCTTTTTAAGGTTGTATTCTCTGACTCTTGCTGCGTTTGGTGTGATCGTTGCGCACTTCACCCCCACGGCGTATTTCTTTATGGCTTCGGCGGCCTTAATGGTGATCTGGTCATCGGTTTCGTCTCTCTTTTTCAAGCCAAGATCGTAATATGCGGTTTTCATGGCCACATATGGTCCCAGCAGCTTATCTTTCACCCTATCCCAAATGATGCGTGCCATTTCGTCGCCGGCCATATCAACGATAGGTGTTTTCATCCGTATTTTCGTTGCCATGTTTACCTCTCATTTCTTTCCTCATGAACACTTGCCTACGCCTCTTGGATCTTACAAATTTTGTTTCACAGCCGCTTCTACTATTCAATGGCGTGTGATCCTGTTCCAAAAGCACGGCCAGATTACCTTCTGTCGTTCATTTTTCCGCCTGGGCTTTCGCGGTATTTCTTGATCTTCCTTTTTGTCTGATTAATCAGCTTGGTGATTTTAATTTCACGGGGACAAACGCGCGTGCAAGCAAAGTGGTTCTCACAGGGCCACACCCCGTTGGGGCCATCCAGAATCGGGAGACGGGGTTCAAATCCCATATCCCGGCTGTCATCTAAAAACCGAGCCGCCTGAACAATGGCTGCCGGTCCGAGGAATTGCGGATTCGTTTCCATGACAGGGCAAGCAGAAAAACAGGCAGAGCAAAGGATACAATTGGTTGCATCCTCAAAGGCCCTGCGTTGCTCTGGAGACTGTATCCTCTCTTTTTGTTCTACAGGGTCATCATTGATGAGGAAGGGTTTTACCGAGCGGTATTTCTCAAAAAACGTCTGCTGATCGACCATAAGATCCCTTTCAATAGGAAAATCACGAAGAGGTTCTATTCTGATAGGAGCACTATCACTCCCCACAACATCCTGTACCAGTGTCTTGCAGGCCAGGCGTTCCTTGCCGTTGATACGCATAGCATCAGAGCCACACACGCCATGGGCACAGCTCTTTCGAAGCGCGAGGGTCCCATCCTGAAGTCGTTTGATCTGCATCAGGGCATCCAGGATGCGATCCGTGGGTTGAACGTTAATTTGGTAATGCGAAAAAGCTGGCTTTGTGTCCGTTTCTGGGTTGAAACGCTGAATTTCCAAAGTGACTTCCATGATCGACTCCGTTTCCAAATGACTGCTTTCTAATACTTACGAGGCTTAGGTTTCCAGATGGAAATATCTACAGGCTTGTACCCAATTCGAATGACATCTCCCGCCAGCCACGTTAAGGTATGTTTGAGCCAGTTCGCATCATCCCGTTCCGGATAATCTTCCCTCGAGTGGGCTCCCCGGCTTTCCTTGCGGTTCCTGGCTGATTCTGCTGTAATGAGAGACAGGTAGAGCAGATTACCGAGCTCCAATATTTCGAGGAGTTCGGTGTTAAAACGCTTGCTGGTATCTTGCATCCGCACGTCCCTGTAGTCCTGTCGCAGTTCCTGAAGCCTATCAACGGCACGGGTCATTTGCTTGTCGTTTCGATAAATGCCTACCTTTTCCATCATCACCGCTTCCATGGTTTCCCGGATTTCTGCGCCGTGGGATCCCCTTTTTCCATCGGTCAACTCAGCGATTCTTTCTTTGGATGCTGAGGCTTCTTCTCCCAATGAGAGCAGGTCAACCTGTCTGACAAAGTCGGCCATATGTCGGCCAGCTCTGCGACCAAAGACAATGAGGTCAACCAGGCTATTTGTTCCCAACCTGTTGGCCCCGTGCACAGAGACACAGGCGCACTCGCCTGCTGCGTAAAGGCCCTGATACATGTCGCCTTCTCCGTCGGCTACGACACGGCCGCGGACATCCGTGGGTATCCCGCCCATCGCGTAATGGGCCGTCGGTTGGACCGGCATGGGTTGTTCCGCAGGATCAAGACCAAGATAGGTTTTGCAAAAACCAGCAATTTCTGGAAGTTTGGCCTGAATGACTTCTTTTCCCAAAAGCGTGGCGTCCAAGAGGACGTAGTCATCGATTTGCCTGTCTCCTCTGATTCCCTTCCCAGCCTTAATCTCTGTGAGGATAGCGCGGGAGACCATATCCCTTGGGGCCAAGTCAAGCAGTGTCGGTGCATACCGCTCCATGAATCGTTCACCTGCGTTGTTTCTGAGCACACCGCCTTCGCCCCGTACACCCTCTGTGATGAGGATGCCCATGCCCCGGATTCCAGTCGGATGAAACTGGAAGAATTCCATATCTTCCAGGGGAACCCCGCGTCGCGCTAATACAGCCGGTCCGTCTCCTGTATTGGCATAGGCGTTGGAAGTAATCTTGAACATGCGGCCAAACCCGCCTGTGGCAAAAAGAACTGCCTTTGCTCGGAACACGTGCACGTCACCCGTAGCTAGTTCCACAGCCACCACCCCTCCGCACCGCCTTCCATCCAACATGACATCAATGACTTGGAATTCGTCGAAGAAGGAAACGTTGTTCTTGATACACTGCTGGTAGAGGGTTTGCAGAATCATGTGGCCCGTCCTATCCGCTGCGTAACATGATCTGCGGACTGCGGTTTCTCCGAAGTTTCGGGTATGGCCTCCAAAACGACGCTGATCGATTTTGCCATCAGGTGTCCGGTTAAATGGAAGCCCCCGATTCTCAAGATCGTACACAGCCTGAACCGCTTCTTCCGCCAAGATTATGGCGGCGCTTTGGTCTACGAGGTAGTCGCCTCCCTTGACAGTATCAAAAGCGTGCCATTCGGGCTTGTCCTCTTCCACGTTGCCGAGTGCAGCCCCAATTCCTCCCTGGGCAGCGCCGGTGTGACTCCGTATAGGATATAGCTTGGAGACTACCGCCGTTTTGGCTTTACTGCTGGTTTCAAGGGCTGCATAAAGGCCAGCGCCTCCTGCACCCACAACGACGGCGTCGAATTCATGTATCACATTGGGCCTCCTCTGACGATTTACTGGCTACCTCTGTGCGCTCTTGGCGAAAACAAAATGTGTCCTTCAGAAGAGAAAATATAGACGGCTGCATCTAATACCAAAAAACTATCACAATCCAATACCATTGCCAATATCATCTTGTAGTCTTCTTCATGAAGGGGATTGGAGTTGGCGGGCTCAGAGAAATATGGTAACCATAACGTAAGGGCTCTTTGCTATCACGGGTATCCGTATAGCGTTCTATTTCACACAGCATATCCAAACTGGCCGAAACGCATCAAAGACGGTGAGGACGGTCACAACAAAGTAAAGAGGAAAAAGGATGACAAAGAACCTGACTCATAAAATCATAGAAGAACACTTGATTGAAGGAAACCTTGTTGCTGGAGAGGAGATCGGCATTAAGATTGACCAAACACTTCTTCAAGATGCCACGGGAACCATGGCCATGTTGGAGTTTGAATCCCTCGGGATCGATTCTGTCATTGCGGAGCGGGCCGTGCAGTACGTTGATCACAACATCCTCCAAACAGACAACAAAAACGCGGATGATCACAGATATCTCCAGACGGCCTGTGCTCGATACGGGATTCATTTTTCCCCTCCCGGCAGCGGCATATCTCATCAGGTTCACATGGAGCGCTTCGGTATTCCCGGGAAGACGTTGCTGGGTGCGGATAGCCATACCCCTGGGGCAGCTGGTGTTTCCATGTTGGGCATCGGAGCAGGAGGGCTCGATGTGGCCATTGCCATGGCAGGTCTTCCCTACTATTTTCCCTGCCCGAAGGTTCTGGGCGTTAGACTGGCCGGCCAACTTTCTGACTGGGTCAGCGCCAAGGACGTGATTCTGGAGATGTTGCGGCGACATGGTGTAAAAGGATGTGTAGGTAAAGTCATTGAATACTTCGGCTCGGGGGTAAAGAACCTTTCAGCAACGGACCGAGAAACCATTGGCAACATGGGGACAGAGCTGGGAGCCACCAGCTCGGTCTTTCCGTCGGATGAAAACACCCGGGCCTATCTGGAAGCTCAGGGCAGAGGGGCGGTTTGGGGTGAACTTTCGGCTGATGAGGGCGCTGAATACGACGAATATGATGAAATCGATCTTTCAGCGGTTGAACCGCTTATCGCCTGTCCTTCCTCACCGGGAAACGTGGTGCCCGTTCGGGAGGTCGCAGGGCTCAACGTGGATCAGGTCATTGTGGGCAGCAGTGTCAATTCGTCATTTCGTGATCTCATGGTGGTGGCGAAAACCATGGAGGGGCGCCACCGGCACACAGAGACTGCGTTTCACATCAATCCAGGCAGCAAACAGGTGCTTGAGAATGTGGCCCATCACGGAGGGGTCCTGTCACTGTTGTTGGCAGGCGCGCGGATTCACGAATCTGGCTGTCTCGGTTGTATCGGGATGGGGCAGGCCCCTGGAACGGGGCAGGTGAGCCTCCGCACCTTTCCGCGAAACTTCCCCGGTCGCTCAGGGACAAAGGACGATCAAGTCTATCTTTGCTCACCTGAAACGGCTGTTGCCGCGGCTCTCAAGGGCGTCATCACCGATCCGCGAGATCTGTCCAAAGAGATGGCGTATCCCCGTATTCAGGATCCTTCAGAATACCTCATCGATCCATCAGCTGTTATTCCTCCGCCTCCGGAACTTGGGACAACAGAAGTTGTACGAGGTCCTAACATCAAACCGCTCCCCCAAATGGATCCCCTCCCAGAAACCTTGGAGGCCCAAGTGGTGATCAAGGTGAAAGACAATATCTCCACGGACACCATTATGCCCGCGGGGAGCAAAGTCCTTCCGCTTCGTTCTAACATTGAGGCCATTAGTGAGTTCGTCTATTACCAGGTCAATGCCGATTTTCACACAGAATGCAAAGAGAAGGGAAATGTTGCAGTCATCGGAGGAGAAAATTACGGGCAAGGCTCCAGCCGTGAACACGCTGCCTTGGCGCCTCGTTATCTTGGAGTTCGCGTCAAGATAGCAAAGAGCTTTGCTAGGATTCACAAGGCCAACCTGTGCAATTTTGGCATCCTCCCCCTTGTCTTTAAAGAAGCCGGGGATTTTGATCGCCTGGAGAAAGGCGCGCAGTTGGTCTTTCCGAAGGTTAGAAGGCTGGTAGAGGAAGGGAGCCGAGAAATACCTGTGGAAGTGGATGGGCATCCCATGGTTACCTTACTGGAGGTATCAGACCGGCAACGGAAACAGCTTCTCGCCGGGGGCGCGCTGAACTTTGTGAAGAACGCACTGAAGCGGAGTTGAGTGTAAAATGAGCCCACCACGGTTGCAGGGAGGGTGAGATGGCAGAAGTGGTCAATGTAAAGAACATCGGGCTTCGGGGAGTCACAGTCGCCGATACAAAGATCAGTTTTATCGATGGAGAAATAGGCATCCTGATTTACCGAGGATACCGCATCGAAGAACTGGCCAAGAAATCGTCGTTTATGGAGGTGGCGTATTTGCTGCTCAACGGATCTTTGCCGAACAAAGGACAGGCGGAGACCTTTGAGCGCCAAGTCAGGGAAGCCCGGGAGCTGCCCCCATACGTATACGCATCGATGAGCTGTTGGCCGAAAGACGCCAAGCCCATGGATGTTCTCCAGGCCGCTGTGCCCCTACTGGGCATGGCCGATCCCGATCTCTTGGATGAGACCAGGGATGGAAATATGAGAAAGGCGGTTAAGCTCATTGCTCGTCTTCCGGTTTTGGTGGCGGCCTGGCATCGAATACGGCAGGGCCTTGCGCCATTGTCTTCAGATGACGCTCTTGATCACGCTGCCAACTTCTTGTGGCTGCTCCACGGGCCAAAACCGGATGAAGAATTGGCCAAAGATCTAGATACCTGCCTGGTCCTACACGCTGACCACACCTTTAATGCTTCCACCTTTGCCTGCCGGGAAGTGGTCTCTACCAGGGCCCACATGTATGCCGGCGTGACAGCTGGCATAGGAGCTCTCTCGGGGAGTTTGCATGGCGGGGCCAACGCCCAAGTCATGAGGATGCTTTTTGATTTGGAATCGGAACCAGACATTGGTCTTTGGGTCACAAAGAAGCTCGATGCTCGGGAAAGAATTATGGGCATGGGGCATGCTGTTTACAAGACCATGGATCCCCGCGCCAGGTTTCTCAAGGAGATGGGATTTCGGTTAGGGGAAAAAACCGGACAAGCCAAATGGCACCACCTTTCACAACAGATTGAAGCTGCCGCCCTCAAGGAATTCGCGCAGAAGGGAAAGACAAACATCCAACCCAATGTGGACTTCTTCAGTGCCCCTGTATATCACATGATGGGCATACCCGGTGACCTCATGACCCCCATTTTTGCCGTGGCCCGGGTAGCGGGCTGGTGTGCCCATATCATCGAGGAAAAATTTGCCGAGGCCCAGCAAAAGCCGGCCCTTTATCGACCCAAGGCCGAATATATTGGTCAGTATTGCGGTCTGATGGGTTGCTCCTATGAACCCGTTGAAACCAGGGGGTAGTCCTTTGGAGGATGATCATGACACTGATATTTTGCTCATTTTCCGGGTGGGCCATTTTGGGATTTTTAGATTCCGACTGCATGGCTAGAACCCAGACAGAGCCCTCAAATCCCGCTTTAGCGGGACGATTCTTGACGCCGGTCAAATTCAAAAATTTTTTCGAACATGGCACGGCGTCGTTCGCAAAATAACATCTTCATTATCGGCGATTCAGGTACAAGAAGAACCCATTGAGAACCGTATAATCGCCGGTGCGAGGTAAAATAGTATGGTCGAATTTCTAAAAATCGTGTCCCCCAAAGAGGGAACGCGCATGACCGTAAAGGACGAGGGGCTCGTGATTCCAGACGAGCCTGTCGTCTGTTATATCGAAGGTGACGGCGTAGGCAGGGAAATCATGGAGGTGACGCTCCCCGTCTTAGATAGGGCTGTGGAACAAACCTATGGCGGAACGCGAAGAGTCGTTTGGCTTAAACTGTATGCCGGAAAGGAGGCCATGAACGTATACGGAGAATACCTGCCCGCTGACACACTCGAAGCCATTGCGTATTATCGCGTAGCTCTGAAAGGCCCCCTGGAAACCCCCATGGGGAGCGGCATAAGGAGCCTCAATGTGACGATACGGCAGACTTTGAACCTGTATGCATGCGTGAGGCCAGTCACGTATATTTCGGGAGTTCCCAGTCCGGTCAAGCATCCCGAAATGGTGAATATGGTCGTTTTCCGGGAAAACACGGAAGACCTGTATGCAGGGATTGAATGGAAACAGGGCTCACGGGAGGCTCTTAAGGTGATTGACTTCTTGAATAGTGAGATGGGGACAAGGATAAGCCTCGATTCCGGGGTGGGTGTCAAACCCATCAGCGTCGAACGGACAAAAGCGCTTGTGCGGGCCGCTCTTGACTATGCACTTGCCAATGAAAGGAAGAGCGTGACCCTTGTCACAAAGGGCAATATCATGAAATTCACCGAAGGCGCCTTCAGGACGTGGGGTTATGAGGTTGCTCAACAAGAATACGGTGACAAGATCGTTACCGAGAAGGACGTGTTAGACAAGTTTCGAGGACACGCCCCGGAAGACAAAATCGTGGTGAAAGATAGGCTGGCTGATAATATGCTACAGCAGATTTTGTTGTATCCCGAGCAATATGACGTCATCGCCACACCAAACCTGAATGGTGATTATATCTCCGATGCCTTAGCCGCACAGGTGGGGGGCCTGGGTATGGCTCCAGGGGCAAACCTGGGAGATCACATAGGGGTGTTCGAAGCCACCCACGGGACGGCGCCGGATATTTCGGGCCAGGGGATCGTAGACCCCACTGCCCTTATCCTTTCTGGGGAACTCATGCTGGAATACATGGGTTGGCAGGAAGCAGCGAGAATGGTCCATAAAGCCGTGGAGGCAACGATTGCGAGCAAGCAGGTAACCAAAGACCTGGCGCTTCAGATGGATGATGCTACAGAACTCTCCACAAGGGAGTTCGGACAAGCCGTTCTCAAAAACATGTAAATCTGCGTCCAAGAACGCCTGACCCATGGTACGTGCAAGACCTTATTTGTATCGGGGCAGGGTAGGGGATCGAGAATATTCCGATCAAAAGCTCAAATGCGGGGAGACTTACTCTTCTCGAGAAATGTGCTCCCAGCAGGACCACTGGCAATCCCCCCCGCTCAGATCCTTCAGATAAACATTGTCGCACCTGATACTATTCAAAACCTCTTTGTCGCCTTCCACGTGCCAGTGCAAAAATAGATGACCCTCACCCTTGCCTTCCGGACATGTCATCTGGCACTTGACCCATTTTGATTGTTTTGTCATGGTCCGTCCCTCCGTGTTGCCGATAAGGGAATCATAAGGGAGGCAACTGTTTCTCCACTTCGTTTACACGCGATGAAGGTATGACTGCCTCGATTAAGTGGGGGCCCGGCTCGGCAACGGCGGCCGCGAACTGCCTGTTAAATTCGTCTGCCGTCTCACTCCGGATAGCCTCTACCCCCATCCCGCCGGCGAGCTTGATCCAGTTGATGTCCGGATCGGATAAATCCAACATACGCAACACCTCTGCACCAGGGTCTTTCAGATTGGCCCGAGCCAGTTCGTGGTGCAGAATCCGGTACTTGCGATTGGAAAAGATGATCGTGGTGACATCGAGACCCTCCCGCGCCTGTGTCCACAGGGATTGCAATGTGTACATGGCTCCACCGTCTCCATGAAGGCAGATGACTTTTCGGTCTGGACAGCCCACGGCTGCACCCGTGGCCACAGGGAGGCCTTGGCCGATGGAACCTCCCGTGACAAACAGCCAGTCATGGGGTGGAGCACCGGTTGTCATGGCAAAGGCAGCTGCGCCCGATGTGACAGATTCATCAGAGACGATTGCGTTTTCCGGCAGAAGCGCACCCAAGGTTGCTCCCACAGCATCCGTCGTCAAAGCACCGGTCGGCAGACCAGGTCTCGAGAGACCTGATACCTTGCCTTCCATTTTGCCTGCTCCTGATTCCTCTGCCAGTGCTTCCAAGGCCTCCAGAGCGTTTTCATCAGGATTCGCCAGGGTATGAATCTCACAGTTCTCGGGTGTAAGCCAACTTGGTTTTCCCTGATAGGCGAAGAATGCCACAGGGGGTTTAGCACCCACAAGGATCAAGTGGGCAAGTCCAGAAAGTCCTTCTTCCACCTTCTCGGGGAAATAAGGGAATCTCTCCACGGGAAACCGGCCTGCACCGCGAGCCAGGCGAGCACTAAATGTTTCACACATGACACGCACGCCGGTTCTGCGAACAATACGGCTCACTATCTCCAAACACTCTGCACGTAATGCCTGG
>JBFEUB010000134.1:0-9670 GCA_041547605.1 Desulfobacteria bacterium | reverse complement strand
TTCAACTCCTTGGCTAAGGCCTTGAGCGACCTGGAGATTTCAGATATTTCTAATTCTCGGCGTTCTGCAGAGGCACGCCCTCTCATGAGCTGCAAATAGTCGACAATGATAAGCCCCAATCCTTTTTCCATTTTCATACGGCGTGCTTTGGCGCGTATCTCCAGGGCTGATATAGCTGGTGAGTCATCAATGTAGATAGGCAAGTCATAGAGGGTCCCTGCTGCGCGGTTGATGTGGGCCAAGTCACTCTCGTTCAGAAACCCACCTCTCATTTTAGATGAGTCGATTCGTGCTTCTGAAGAAAGCAGGCGCAAAGAGAGCTGTTCCTTGGACATCTCCAGGGAAAATATAGCAGCAGGTATCCCTGTTGTGGCGGTGGAAATTTGCGTAATGTTAAGAGCGAGGGCTGTCTTTCCCATGCTGGGCCGACCTGCAATGACGACAAGGTCTCCGGGCTGGAATCCAGAGGTTAACTGGTCAAGTTCGTGATAGCCCGTGGGGAGACCCGTTACAAGAACCTTGTTCTCATAGGCCTGTTCTACAGCCTTGTAAGTATCCGTCAGGATGTCGGCAAGGGCATGAAAGGCCGGCCTCACCTTGTCTTCGGAGATATCAAAGATAGACCGTTCGGCAAAATCGAGGATATCTTCCATGTCCCCGCGGTCTTCAAAACACCGGCTGGTAATGGAAGCTGTCCGCTCTATAAGACGTCTCAAGGTTGCCTTTTCACGAATAATCTTGGCATAATGGGCTGCATTGGTCGCCATGGGGACTGTGTCGACTAATTCAGATAGATACGTGGCGCCACCAACCGATTCGAGCTGACCCTTTTCTTTCAGTACATTGGTTACAGTAATCAAATCAGCCGGTTCGTTTCGCTCAAAGAGGTCGACCATAGCAACGAAGATTTTCTGGTGGACCTCACGATAGAAATCTTTCTCAGAGAGGATTTCCAGGACTTCGGGTAGTGTATTGTTTTCTATCAGTATGGCGCTAAGGATTGATTGTTCTGCCTCAATATTCTGAGGGGGGACCTTTTGCAGCCACGGATCTTTGTCGCTCATGGGGCTTCCTGTTCGGGAACCACCTTAACCGTGATTTCCGATGTAATGTCGGCATGCAGACGAATGGGTACAATATAAGATCCCAGGGTCTTAATGGGTTCCGAGAGCATGACCATTCGCTTATCTACGTCAAACCCCTGGACTTTCAGTTGTTCAGCAATATCTCGGGCTGAAACTGAACCATAAAGCCTATCCTCTTCAGATACCTTCCCGGCAATCGTACAGACGGCTCCACGCATCTTTTCACTCAGCGCCTCAGCCTCGGTATGTGATCTGGCCAACTGCTTTTCGATCTGCACAGCCTGGCGTTCGAAGAGCTTGCGATTCTTGGGTGTGGCCACAATGGCCTTCTTTTGGGGAACCAGGTAGTTTCTGGCATAGCCTTTGGCTACATTAACTTCATCGCCGACAGTTCCGAGCGATGCGATTGTGTCTGTCAATATGACTTTCATCTTAGGACTCCACCTTTCTTGTGCGTCTGAAATCGATCCATATATCAAAAAAGCCCACCGCAACCACCACCAGAAGCAAAGGCTGCTGGACGGCGATCAGGCCATAGAGAAGAACGCGCAGTAATCTGGGAAATCGCTTTTTTTCAAAATAGAAAGATACAATGGCAATCCCCTGGAAGAAGTAAATCATCATCATCACTATCACGCCATTCATGCCGATTATCCTGAGACCTGGGTGGCCAAACAAGAGCAAGACCCCTGATGCAATGGCAACCCAAACTAAATGCTCGGGCGCCTTCCACTGGTTTAGCCTGCCAAAATCAGGGAAGAAAAGCTCTTTGCTTCGCAATACGAATCGGGCCAAAAGGAGATTACTCCAGACCACAAAGAGGGTTGCGACAATCATGACGGCAGGGATGATGCGAAGCATAATGTATAGGATCCCGTCCAACGATTGGGCAAGCATGTGGACTTTTTCCTCAGGTACGTCCATTTCGCTGTACATGGCAAGGGCGAGCTTCGCGCTCTTTTCCAGGTAACTGGCCGCTACGGCCCATGGGCTCGTTGTCGAAAGCAGGGTGTAAAGTGCCAATATCAAGGTGCCGGTCGTTAATACTCCGCCAGCGGTGATTCCTACCGTCTTTTCGACTGACAGGTTCATTTCGAATACCTCTGGTAGAATCAAACCGACCAGCCCCAGTTCAAAGAGGAACGCTGCTGTTCCTATAGATTTCAAGCCGACGAAAGCAGTCACAAAGAGGCTAACCGTTGTCAGAATCAAGAGTCCAGAGGATCGCCCCAACTTTGATCGATAGAAAAGGATGGGCAGCGGAACAAACAGACCTAAGAAGGGTCCCAACACAGTAAAGTGTAAGGCCGCCATGGATATCAGGGTCGTGACTGCTATTGCCACGACCATATCTTTGTATGTTTTGCCGTGGGCAATGTGAGTCAAAGCCGTTGCTCCTTGGTACTGAATGTCACGCATTATGTTAAGGAGATCGACTCTGGATGCAGGATAGCTGACGCCAGTAAGAAAGTGCGGTGTATCTCAGATAAGTGGAGAACCTGCCAAGTATCAGAAACCATGCATCCAGCGCCATCTTAATAATGGCTCAGGGTCGCTGCATAGGGCATCAGGGCAATGGTACGTGCTCGTTTGATGGCCCTAGTCAACTCTCGCTGGTGTTTGGCGCAGTTGCCTGATACCCGTCTTGGGATGATCTTGCCGCGTTCCGTTGTAAAAAACCTAAGCGTTCGTGGATCTTTATAATCAATGGTAAGGCTGGTGTCTGCGCAGAACCGGCAAACCTTTCTCCGGCGGAACAATCGCCGCTTTCGCTTATATCGTGCCATTTTCTTGTTCCTCCTGGTTGCTGGTTTCTGGCGTATTCTCAGATGGGTCGGCTTCGGTTACAGAGGCCTCTCCAGTCCCAGTTGGTTCTGAGTCTCCTTTTTCTTCACCTTCCCCTGTGGCTTCTTCAACAGGTTCGGGTTTTGGGGTTTGTTCTTTGGCTGCTTCCAATTCGGCTTCAAGGGCTTCCATATCAACGGCGTTGTCTTTGAGAACCGTCATGTACTTCAGGACCCGATCGTCCAGACGCAGGTTACGCTCGATCTCATGCACGAGAGCTCCATCCCCGCAAAAGTCCATGAGCACATAGTATCCTCGGGTGTGCTTCTTAATCTCATACGCAAGCCTCTTGTGGCCCCATTCGTCAAGTTTAACAAGCGTTCCCTGGTCCTCGGGTACGAGGCCGTTCAACTTGTCGAATAGCAATTTGTGTTGATCCTCAGGGAGTTCAGGATTCAGGATAAACACGGTTTCATACCTTCTCATAGTGCCTCCTTATGGATGTTAGTAGCCCCTGGTTTTAGGAGCAAGGATGCTATGTAAAAAAATTAACATTTACTGCCTCATCATAACCACTGTCAAGCATATTTTCGTTCAACGTATCTTCCATGAGGATATTTTCAATGTGTTTTGCCGAGTTCCCACCAGGATGCCTACTTGCGCCAAAACTCGGGCACAAAAAGGATGAGAACCGTGTAGATTTCCAGTCGTCCCAGGAGCATACACAGGATGAGCAGCCACTTGCCTAGCATCGGGATATGCGCATAGTTGTCCATGGGCCCTACCAGTCCTAGACCCGGTCCAATATTTCCAATCGTCGCGGCAACGGCGGCAAAGGAAGTGACCACATCAACGCCCATGGCAGCAAGAAGAAACGCGGATAAGATAAAGAGACCCACGTAAAGCACAAAATATCCCCAAATGCTGTGCAAGACTTCATCCGATACGGGGCGTCCTCCCAGTTTGACCTGTGTGACTGCGCGGGGGTGGATGAGGGAAAAGAGCTGTTTGTATGAATGCTTCAAAAGGAGCATAATGCGTAAGCACTTCATGCCGCCGCCCGTGGAACCGGCAGAAGCGCCCAGAAACATGCAAAAAAGCAAGATGTTTTGGGAAAGAGAAGGCCATTTTTCGAAATCGGCTGTGGTGTATCCAGTCGTCGTAATAATGGAGGTAACTTGGAAGGCTCCAAAACGTAAGGCTTCGAAAAAAGTTTGATACACGCTGTGATATATATTTGAGCTGACTACAAGAACAAAAATCACGACAGCTCCCATAAAAAAGCGAAATTCCGGGTTGCGCCAAAATGCGCGGATATCTCCCTTCAGGCACTGATAATGAAGGGAGAAGTTTATTCCGGCAAGCAGCATGAAGAGGATGACCACCGCATCGACGTACGGACTGTTATACGATCCAATGGATGTCTGTCGTGTGGAGAATCCTCCGGTGGCCATCGTACCAAATGTTTGGCAAAGTGCTTCAAACAGGTCCATGCCGCCCAACATAAGCAATACCGTCTCGGCTGCGGAGAAAAGCACATAGACCTTCCACAGGACCATCGCTGTGTCTCTGATCCGGGGTTTCAGTCTGTCCGGCGCAGGTCCCGGAACCTCAGCCTTGTAAAGCTGCATACCGCCGACACCCAGAAACGGCAGTATGGCTAAGGAAAGCACAATAATTCCCATGCCCCCCAGCCAGTGGGTAAGGCTTCTCCAGAAAAGGAGCCCTCGTGGGATAATTTCTATGTTGTTTAGTACCGAAGCCCCTGTGGTGGTAAAACCCGAAACAGATTCAAAAAAAGCATCGGCAAAGGTGTTAAATACACCTCCCCAGTAATACGGGAGGGCTCCAAAAAGACCAGCGGCTGTCCACCCGATGGCCACTACCCCCATACCCTCGCGGTGGCTCATGAACTCAGCCTTGGCTCGTCTGAAGACAAGATAGAGCGCGAGGCCCGTCCCGAGGGTGATTGCTATGGACTTCAACAGGGGCATGACGCTTGCGTCCTGATAGTAAAGGGCAAAGAGGAGAGGAAAGACCATAGTCAGACCGAGAAAGAAGGTCAGAACCCCTACCAGGTGAAGTGTATACCGTAGCCGCACTTAGAAGTACTCCAGCTTGACCATGAGGGCTTTTTCAACGCGCGGGATGCTTTGGTGGGTAGAAAAGATGACTATGCGATCATGTGGCTGGATAACGCTGTCGCCCGTCGGGATCATGACCTCATCTACACGTATGATAGCCACGACCAGGGCACCCTTGGGAAATGGAACGTCCCGGAGAGGTTTTCCCACAACATCGGAGGTCTCCAAAGCAACAGCCTCCAGAACCTCTGCCTCTTCCCCCTTGAGTGCCATGGCGGACAGAACTTGACCCCGGCGAACATACTGCAACATCGTATTGATTGCAGCACGTCTCGGGCTGACGATGTGTTCAAGGCCGATGGCAGAGACCAAAGGGAAGTAGCTAAACCTACTGATGCGGGTTACGGTCTTCTGCGCTCCCATCCGCTTGGCAAGAAGGGACGTGAGGATGTTCGTTTCTTCGTCTCCTGTTAGGGTTATCACCACGTCCATGTCCTGTATGTTTTCTTCCTGAAGGAGTCCCTGGTCGGAGCCATCTCCTTGCAGGACAATGACTTTATTGAGGTGTTCTGCCAACTCGCGACAGCGATCCGGGTTTTTTTCAATGAGCTTTGTATGTATAGAAAGCCCTTCAAGGGCTGTGGCTAACTTGAGGCCGAGGTTACCACCTCCTACGAGGAGGACTCGGTTGAAAGGTTCAGCCCGTTTCCCGAAGATCTTCAAAGCACCTTTCAGGTCTTTTTCCTCTGAAATAAAGTAGATCACGTCCCCTTCCAGGAGCTGATCACTGCCAGAGGGGATAATGAGCTTTTCATCTCTGACAATAGCTGTCACAAGAATCTTCTTGTTGCCTGTCTTCTTTTTCAAACCAGCCAGTTTTGTTCCGTTGACAGAACAATCTGCGTTTAGGCGCACACCAATGACCTTGATGCGGCCGTCAGCAAACTCACCCACATCCACGGCTCCAGGAACTTTCAAAAGCCTCTCAACCGTCTTAACCGCCTCGGCCTCCGGATTTATGACCATATCGATGGAATAGGGATCTTGGTTCAGGGCTTCCTGGTACATCAGATAGTCTTCGCCTCTAATGCGGGCTATCTTAATCGTGGTGGGTGAAAGGATATTGGCAAAAAGGGAGGCCACTAGGTTGGTCTCGTCGCTGTCGGTTACAGCCAGCACTATTTCTGCCTCTTTTATGCCAGCTTTTTCAAGGACCGCTGGACTGCTGCCGCAGCCCTCGATGGTCTGCACATCAAGATTTTCAGTGACGCGGCGCAAAGCGTCAGCATTCTTTTCGATGAGGATGACATCCTTGTTTTCCAGGGAGAGACGGCTGGCAATATGGAACCCTACCTCACCTGCGCCAATAATAATAATCTTCAACGAAATTGCCTTTGCTAAAGGGTGTGAATTATCAATCTTGGACCAATACTATACCCGGAAAACCATGTCAATGACGGGGCATGCTACACGGATCTTCATAGGAAATGGGGCTTTGAGTTCATGCCCCTAAGCCGGTGGCAGGTGACACGGAATACTTACATACGGCTGCTTCAGCGGGTCCAACAGCGGTTCCGTCTATATATCCAGAAAAAATTGGGGCATGTTGATGATATATGTCATTCATGGTCTGTTGTCTCTTTGGATTCATGCGCATTGGGTTCAGGCAGGCTGACCTGGCGAGTGGTCTTTTCAGCAGGCGTTACATAGGGGAGTTCTGCGCCGTCTTTCTTTGTGATGCCCAGGTCACTCAATCTTCTGGCTGAAGCCAACACCCGCCGTTCAAAGGAGCCGATGACCTGATTGTACGTCGTTACGCACTTTTCTAAATTTTTCCCCAAGTTTTGGAGGTGTTCTGCCATCGTGTTGATTCTCTCGTAGAGTTCCCTGCCCAGCTTGCTGATTGCCGCTGCATTCTCTGTCATGATTTCCTGCCTCCAACCGAAGGCGACAGCTTTCAGCAGCGAGATCAGGGTTGTTGGTGTGGCTAATATGACGCCTTTGCTGACACCTTCTTCGATCAGGCCGGGACTGTATTCTAAAGCGGAGCTGAAGAAATTTTCCCCCGGAATAAAGAGCACCACAAATTCAGGGGTTGGGTGGAACTGCTCCCAGTACGTCTTCTGAGAAAGTTTGTTCATATGGGCCTGGACCTGTTTGGAATGCAGGATTAGCTTGTTTGTCCTTTCTTCCTCTGTTTGGGCTTCCACCGCTTCCAGATAGGCCAAGAGGGGCGCCTTGGAATCGACGACGATCTGCTTTTCATTGGGGAGCCTCACGATCATGTCGGGTCGCAAGCGACCCTGTTCGGAATCTTTGGTTTCCTGTTCAAAAAAATCACAGTATCTTAACATGCCGGCCAATTCAGCAACCCTCCTGAGCGTAATTTCCCCCCACCTGCCCCTTACCTGAGGGGTTCTGAGCGCCTTTACAAGATTGCCAGTCTCCTTCTGGAGTTGCTGTTGCGTTTTCATGAGCGACTCAACTTGTTGAGACAGGCTGCCGTACGCCTTTTGTCTGATTCTTTCCATTTCCTGAACCTGTCTGTCATATTTTTCCAACGATTCTCTGACAGGCTCGACAATCTGTTTCACCTCTTTTTGACGCAGCTCAAGGTCTCGCTTGGCCCCTTCCTGGTACTTGCCAAGGGTTGCCTTGGCCAGCTCAAGAAATGACTCATGACTGTTTTGCAGTGCTTTGGCTGAGATAGCCTGAAAGGTATCTGTGAGTTGTTCTTTTGCCTTTTCAAGTAGTTGTAACTTTTCTTCCGTTGCCATCCGCTCCTTTTCTATCGTGGTTTCCAGCGTTGCCTGTTTTTCTCTTAGTTCTGCTAGGATTGTACCCAGGTGTTTGACTTCGCTTGTCTTTTCTTTAAGATCTTCTTCGAGCTGGTGCATCTGTTCAAGCCGTGCGTTGGCTGCTGAGCGCTCTTCTGAACTCTTCAGGACACGGGCTTCGGCTTGGTTCAGGTCTGCTTGAAGATTGGCTATCCTGCTATTTCTTTCTTGAAGCTCTTTTTCAGCGGCGCGGATCACTTCTTGCAACCTTGCAATCTCAGCACTCCTATGCACAAGGTCGCTTGATAACTGTGCACCCATTCTTGATTTTGTTACCACCCAAGCCACGAGACCACCCAGGGTGCAGCCGATGAAAAATGTGAGGATGTATATTACAAAATCCATGCAGGGTCCTCTTTTACGTTTTCTCTGACCTATTATTGGCTTTAGGCTATAGTGCGGACGCCAATGCCCAGCGCTTCATACAATTTTTTAAAATTGATCTTTTCTTCGATTAAACGAATACCACAATACATCTTTTCCTTCTCCCGGAGGCGAAGCTTGCCCGAGAGTTCCTCAACTTTCTTTGCCACCGAATACGTGTCATCGCGGACTACCACTATGGGTATACTTCTCATTTCAGCTTTGGAGACCACGATTTCATTCGGGTAAAGGTTGCCGGTCAGGATGAGGCACTGTGTTGTTGCCTCGATGGAGGCGAGTTGGACATCTGCCCTATCGCCACCCACTATCACGGCATTGTTTCTTGTCTTTCTAATATACTCGAGGGCACGGTCCACCTGCATCCCTCCGATTAGGAAGTGCTCGATCAAACCATCCAACTTATTACGGCAGCAAAGTACGTCCCCAGCAAGGGCCTCGACAATATCTCCGATCATCACAGAACCCAGTACTGCATCATAGGGAAGGGTTCCAAAGACCGGGATTCCCTTTCGCTCAAGAAGGGGGATGATGAGATCCTCGATTTTTTCAGCATGGTCTGCCCCTACCTTGTTTAGGATGACTCCGAGAAGGTGGTCACCGAGACGCTCGCAGGCATCCAGGACCGCGTCCACATAGAATTCGCTATCGTAGGAATCAATGAGAAGGGCTCTGGCCCTGAGTTTTTCGATAAGGTCAAATCCGGATACATCAAGAAATTTTCCGGATTCGAGGGTGCCTGCGCCACCAATGAGCACAATATCTTTTCCTTGTGATACGACCTCAAAGGCCTCTAGAATCTTCATATCCAAGCCCGGGCATTCTCCACGGCACCCTTCCACCGTCATGTCATGCGTCATTACCACTGGGCAAAGCGCTTCCACAGGGTCTTTTAACATGAGTGCCCTGTGAATGAACCACGCATCTTTGTCGGTCAGCACACCTTCTACCTTAATAGGCGACCGGCCAAACGGCTTAAGGTAGCCCACCTGAAGGCCATCTTTGAGGAATCGTTGACCAATCCCCATGACGGTCAGGTTTTTGCCCGCATATCCCTTTGTGGATCCAATATATAATGAAACCATTTTTCCTTGTCCCCTCATTGCTTCTGCATTTATCCTCCGTAAGTCCCAAAAGCCGGCCCTAGCGCTTTAGCTTGTTAAGACGTATCAAGCTATGCATCAAGTCTGGACTAGGGTAAACTAAACTGATTATCAAAAATATGTTCCGTTTGCTCGCAAGTCGTTGATGATTGAAAATATTATTTGGCGAACGACATTGTGCAATTTTGGAGAAGATTTTTGAATGTGACTGGCTTTTAAAATTGCAAGCTGTCTGAGGGCTCCGCCCGAGTTGTTGCGCTCCGGTTGCGCCTGACGGCTTGAACAGAACCACTGCGTGCGCGATTTAGCCAGGAAAATTCAAAAATCCTAAAATTGCACACCCACACGTGAGCCAAATAGTATTTTCAATCGTCATCTATTCTTATCCGAACGTT
>JBFEUB010000133.1:0-9721 GCA_041547605.1 Desulfobacteria bacterium | reverse complement strand
ATTGAATTGTCACACCGGTTAAAGATTTGCCAGTCAGCCGTGAGCAGAGCATCGTTGCGTGGTGAAAAAATTGCGATTCAGAATAACCTTCAACTGTAAAATAAGATGAGAGAAATATAAGAAAGCATAAAATCATAGGCGTCCCCCATATCGTAAATAAAAAAAGGAGTTAGCTGAAAATCGCTAACTCCTTGATTTGCTTTGGCGTCCCCAACCGGATTTGAACCGGTGTTGCCGGCGTGAAAGGCCGGTGTCCTGGACCTGGCTGGACGATGGGGACCCTGAATTATCTGCTGGGCTTGTTCTGAACCGCCCTATTATGCTGTATTGCCGTCCTTTACTTTCTTTGAGTCTGTGTGCCACCTGAAAGAACGGGATGGCCTGGGCCCAACTCAACCATGCGGACGCTGGTGGGCCGTGCTGGACTCGAACCAGCGGCTCTCTGCTTAAAAGGCAGATACTCTACCGACTGAGTTAACGGCCCCTCCAATAGCAAATTGGTAACACCATACCATCTGGGTGTCAAGCAGAAAGGCAGCCCAAATGCGGTCTTTAGGCCCGGTGGTGTTGGTTTTTGTTGAAGTTGACAAACCTCTTACAGTGTGCTTTTATCGAGCTTCAAACAAAAAACGCTGAACGGCGCTGGAAACATAAAAACATCGGAAAAGGAGTGTGACAATGGGACAAGGTGTCTTGGACGTTGATGACAAAAACTTTAAATCAGAGATATTGGAGGCTGCGAAGCCGGCTTTGGTCGATTTCTGGGCGCCTTGGTGCGGTCCGTGCAAGGCAATCGGTCCGGCTATCCAGGAATTGGAAGAGACATACGGCGACAGCATCATTTTTGCCAGATGTAACGTAGACAATAGCCCCAATACCCCTACGCAATACAGCATCCGGGCCATTCCTACCCTTATTCTGTTCCGAGACGGTAAGGTGGTAGACCAAGTCGTCGGTGCTGTGCCAAAATCCCACCTCGAATCCCTTGTGAAAAAAGTACTTTAAATGCGTGAAGATCTATACGATGTTGCCATAATAGGTTGCGGACCTGCCGGACTTCAGGCAGCGATCCATGCCGCCAGCAAGAAGGCAAAGGTTGTCGTCTTTGGAAAGCTGCGCAAAAGCAGTCTATATAAGGCCCACATAGCCAATTACTGCTGCTATGAAAAGCCCATTTCGGGAAAAGAGATCCTTGAAACCGGGAGAAAGCAAGCTGAAAGCTTTGATGCGGCATTCGTGGATGAGGACATTATCCACACGAAGAATGACAACAGTCTGTTTAGCCTTGTGACGGAGAGTGGTGAAAACTTTACTTCCAGAACCCTTGTCCTTTCTATCGGAGTTTCCCGAAAAAAGCTTGGTGTAAAAGGAGAGAAAAGGCTTGTAGGCCGTGGTGTGAGCTATTGTGTAGATTGCGACGCCAACTTTTTCAAGGGCATGGATGTCGCGGTCGTGGGCAACGAGAGTGCTGCTGTAACCGGAGCCTTGACCCTGTTATCGTACGCCAGGACCGTGCACCTGATCTGCCGAAAACTCATGGTCGCTGATACGCTTCACGATCGACTCAGAGATAGCCAGGTGAAGATCGTCGAAGACACCTGGGTCAAGAAAGTCATTGGAACGGAGGAGGTGGAGGGGGTGTTGCTGAAAAACGGTGACACCCTGAATGTCCACGGACTCTTTGTTGAACTGGGCGCAAAAAGTGCTCTGGAGCTGGCAGCGAACCTTGGGGTTGTCTTTGATGCAGAAACCTTTAGTTTTATCGAAACCAACAAGAAACAGGAAACGAACATCCCCGGCGTTTACGCGGCTGGGGATATTGCTGGCAAGCCATGGCAGATCGCCAAGGCCGTGGGCGAGGGATGTGTGGCAGGGATCGGGGCGGCGGAATACGCCAAGAAGCTCGCCGATTCCTAACCGTACCAGGGGTAACCGAGTGTCCAAACCGATCAGGGATCTTCTTACAAATCTCATCAGGGGTTTTTGCCTTGTCATGATCCTCTGGATGGGGGTTCAGGTGTCGGGTTGTGCCTGGTTTCAGGCCAAAAAGAAGGAGACAGCGAGGGAACTTGCCGAGGCGGGCATGGAAGCATACAAAGAGCAAGACTTTAGAAGGGCTATTGAATCTTTTGAAAAACTGAAGGACTGGTATCCGTTCAGCCGTTATGCGATCCTCGCGGAGCTCAAGCTCGGAGACGCCCACTACCACCGAAAGGAGTACGACGAAGCCCTCGTTGCGTATGAGGAATTCGAAAACCTTCATCCCAAGAACGAGGTTGTCCCGTACGTGGTTTATCAGATAGGTCGCTGCTATTTTGATCGGCTCCAGGCCATTGACCGAGACCAGACCATGGCCAGAGAGGCGCTTCAGGCCTTTGAGAGGCTTGTCCGCACCCATCCCGCAAGCCCTTATGTTAAGAAGGCCGAGGAACATGTAAAGGTGTGTTATAGAAACTGGGCCGAACATGAGTTCTATGTAGGCGAGTTCTATTACAAGAGCAAACATTACAAGGCCGCCTTGGAACGGTTCAAGGCAGTGATTAGGTCTTACCCGGACCTGGGGATCCATCATAAGGCTATTGAGTTTATTTCCCTGTGCCAAGCTAAGATCGACGAGGCCGTCGTCCGCGCCGAGAATTAGATTTCCCACCATGATCCTCAAGACCGTTCTCCTCCTACTATTTGCCTATCTTTTGGGTTCCGTGCCCTGGGGTGTCATCCTGACTCGTATCTTTAGCGATGTAGACATTACATCCGAGGGTAGCAAAAACATTGGGGCCTATAATGTATTTCGGTTGGCTGGAATGAGGCTCGGGCTCATCACCCTTGGAGGCGACCTCCTTAAAGGTGCCATCCCGGTACTGGTCGCGATCTTTTGGATGGGCGTTTCAGATTGGAAAGGGGAGGTATCGGTCTGCCTGGTAGCCCTATCGGCCTTTGTCGGTCATCTCTTTCCTCTATTCCTTGGCTTCAAGGGGGGTAAGGGGGTAGCCACTGCTGCCGGCTGCATGCTGGTCATATCGCCGCTTGTGTTCATAGTTTGCGCGCTGGTTTACGTCTTGGTACTGTGCTGGTGGGGTTACTCCTCGGCGGGTTCTCTTTCTGCGGCAGCTGTTCTTCCGGGGGCAATGTGGCTTGCTTCGCACTCGGCCCCGTTAACTGGCTGTGCCTTAATCATGGCGGTCATCATATTTGTTCGTCACACGGACAATATCAAACGCCTCCTCGAAGGCACGGAACATTCCTCGTTGCGTTCATAAGAGGAATTGACCTTGCACTGCAATAGAGAGCGAATTCCCTGTCCCGATTCGTTGGGACTGCAGGGTTGGTGACCTGCGGATAGTTCCGTTTTTCAAAGGTCTCACGGGTAGCTCATCTCAGGAGACCGTAGGGTATACAGGCGGGATGTGAAAGGGGTGAGAACTCAGGCTACAGCCTTATAGATGCCTCGGCCAGCCCTTTTGACCTTACCTTGCTTACTTAGTCTGGAAAGAACGTTTCGAATTTTCTTGTCTTCAAAGCCCGTGCTTGCTTTAAGTTTCGCCACGTTTACACCGCCCCGCGATTTCTTCATAACCTCCAGGACCTTTCCGGAACTTGTCATTTTGGGTTTGGCCCTTGATACTGGCTTCTTCTTGGGAGCAGTCCTTTTACGTGCTTTTGGACGAGCCGTTACCTTGGTTTCCTTCTTCTGGGCCTTTAAGGCATTTTCCAAAGCCTCCACCCTCTTTGTCAGCCGGTCAAAATCTGCTCTCGTTGGCACCTTCAATGCGAGAAGTGATTGCTCGGTTTTCTTTATTAACTTGTCAATCTCTTTTTTTGTTGGAACTTTGATGCGATCAGTCATGAATTCGATCAAAGGTTCTAGCGAAAAAGATTTAGGCTTCCTATTCATAAGACTTCCCCTTTTGACTGGCATCGTAATAGATGATCAGTAATCAACCCGTTCTTTCAACTCTTTGCCACACTTGAAGAAAGGAAGCTTTTTTGCCGGTATCTGGACTGGGGCGCCGGTCTTTGGGTTTCTTCCAACATAGCCTTTGTAAGCTTTCACAAAGAAACTGCAAAAGCCTCGCATCTCAACCCTCTCACCTCGGGCAAGGGCGTCTGAAATGGCGTTGATGAAGATGTCGACAACCTGCTCAGCCTTTGCGTTGCTAATGCCTACTTCCTTTTGTAAAGCATCGATGAGGCCTGACTTGTTCATGAGTCCTCCCTCTGATGGGTCTGACGTTCACACTTATGATCCAGATTCTTTAATAGAAAACAACACCTTAGAAGTCAAGAGAAATTTCTCAAAAACCGGCATTAATACCTCTTTTGAATCTCAGCCAGCACCGACTCTACCAGGGACTGGATTTCGGAAAGCCTCGCCTGTGAAAGGGTCTCAAATCGCAGGACTAATACAGGTTGCGTATTCGAAGCTCTAACCAAACCCCAGCCATCTTCAAAGAGAATGCGCACGCCGTCTATATCTATGATGTCATACCTCTGACGGAAGTACTCGGTGACCTCCTTGACGACCTGAAATTTTATGTTATCTGGACATGGCACCCGGATTTCAGGTGTGGTATGGGTCTTTGGGACATCGCTTAACAGTTCCGTAATACTCTTTCCGGTTGCGGCCAAGATCTCCAACAAACGACAAGAGGCGTAAACAGCATCATCGTAGCCGAAGTATCGGTCAGCAAAGAACATATGTCCACTCATCTCTCCTGCCAGTTCAGCCTTGACCTCTTTCATCTTCTGTTTAATCAGGGAGTGCCCAGTCTTCGACATCACTGATCGGCCGCCGTGTTTTTCTATGTCATCATAAAGGGTCTGGGAACACTTTACCTCTGCAATAAACGTGGCACCGGGTTTTCTGGAAAGGATTTCCCGAGCGTACATGATCATCAGTTGGTCGCCCCATATAATATCGCCTTTTTCGTCAATGACACCGATGCGATCCCCGTCGCCGTCATAGCCGATTCCAACATCAAGTCCCTTTTCCCGAACCAATCTCATCAGATCCTGCATGTTTTTTTCTACCGTGGGATCTGGCTCATGATTGGGAAAGTTTCCATCCATGTCGCAAAAAAGGTCGAAAACCTCACACCCCAAATTCCGTATGATTGGCACGGCTACCACACCAGCGGGCCCGTTTCCCGCGTCGATTCCCACCCTCAGGGGTTTGGCAAGCTTGATGTTTTTCTCCACAAATTTCTTGTACGGCGTAATCACATCGGCAGTTTCCACATTTCCCCGCCCCCCGGCAAAGGTCCCGCCATCAATCATCTGTCGCACCTTCTGTATCTGCTTGCCGAAAAGGGTGTCATAACCGCTGCACAGCTTAAACCCATTATACTCGGGGGGGTTATGGCTTGCCGTGACCATGACGCCGCCTTCTTTTTTCAAGTGCCTGATGGAAAAATAAAAGACCGGGGTAGGGCATACGCCGATATCCACCACATCGCAGCCTGAGGCAAGGAGGCCTTCGGTCAAGAGATGTTGATAATGCTTCGAACTCAAACGGCAATCTCTGCCGACGGAGACCTTGGAGTGGTTTTCGCTCTGCAGGTATGTACCGAACGCTTTGCCGATCAAAATGACATCCTGGTCGGTCAGGTCCTTCTCTACAACTCCTCTAATGTCGTATTCTCTGAAAATTTCGGGATTCATCATATCTCCCGGTTCGTTGTTCACAAATCTTCATTCGAAACATCAAAAGAATTCTGCTTTGTTACATGGAAAGGGTCTGGAATTCTAACAGCGGGTGCATTCTCTGTCTCGCCTTGTCGGGACTGCAAGACTACGGGACGGATCTTCACAGCACAGCAAATGGCTGGCGCTGCCAAGAGACAAAAACGCGGTTTAAACCCTGGATGACGCCCAGCAAAGACGCCTTGAAAACTTCCATGTTCACTCTGACTCTTTACTGGACTCAAAGGGGACGTGCCCTTCTATGGCCATTTTGATTTTTTGCTTCAGCTCGCTTAAATCTGCACTTTTCACCACATAGTAATCGGCTGCGATCGACTTAAGGTCGCCTTTATAAGAGGAGTAGGCTGAACATAGAATGACAGGGATGTTGTAGAATTCCTTCCGGATATCCTGTAATAGGTCTAACCCGTCGTGTTCGGCCATTTTGATATCCAGGATGATCAGGTCCGGTCGCTCCCGGTCGATTAGTTCAACGAGGCCATGACCACTCCCCGTGGTGATCACGTCGTATCCTTCATCCTCCAGTTCCTCGCCATAGAGCATACGGATGACCTCTTCGTCGTCGACGATTAGAATTCTTTTCATGAGTGCCCCCATTGGCTATCAATAAGCACAAAGCCTCACTTCGTATCCAACCATTTTGCAAGCAGACTAGGCTTGCTCCGCTCAAAAACAATGCACTGGTCTTCTATTACTTCCTCGGCTTGCTGAATGGTCATTGGCTCCAGTTGAACCACAAAGGAACAGGTGCGACCGAAATAGAGCGGAATCAAACTTTCCATGATTTTTTCTTTGTCATGGGCATTATTCTTGTAAGCAACGCTAAAGTCGATCAACACTTCGGCCCACAGGTTGGCCGGGAACTCAAAACTCGTAAAATTTAAGGTTTTCACCTCAGAAAGTTTCTTGTAGAGGTTGGTAGAAAGAATTTCCTTCCAGAGGCCATTATAGCTTGCGAAGCCTGACTGAAATTTGTCATAGAGTCTTTCCAGATTCACGTTGACTGGCGGAGGCATTTCCATCTCCCCAAGCCCAAAACCGAAAATTGCCGTTGGCTTACTCCACCGGACCTCTTTCCAGAAACTCATCTTTTCTGTCATAATATCAAAGATGGTTCCCACGACCTGCAAAAACATGGGACCCAATGATTCTCCAGGATCTTTAGGTTTGTGTATCTTGGGCCTTCCCATGAAAGATTGGCAAATGGGTATGTCGTGACACATGGCCGTCGTGGTCATCCAAATATCAATACCAAATTCGGCCACAGCCGGGCTCCAACCCCCCTGTTTTGCATAGATCTCTGCGAGCTCTCCGGAAAAGCCGAAATCTCCGCCGATGGGTTGACGAACCCTGCGTCCGTAAATGCATCGCGTCATGGGGTATGCAATGTTGTTCGTGATGGTCCCATCATATTTGTGCCGTACGTAAAGGGGTGCCACGAATCCAAAGTCTTCGAAGAGTGGCTCTCCCAGATTCTTTACCCAGCGCGGTGTGATGCTTTGCAGATCGGCATCCAAAACAATAATGGCTTGTGCACCAAGGTCTAAAGTTTTCTTGAAGAGGTTTTTGATATTGTTTCCTTTTCCTTTCACGCCAGGCGGTGTTGAGATGTATATCTTGGGAACTTCAGTAGGGGTTTTCAGAAATGCATCGCGTGTGCCATCCCGGGAATTATTGTCGCAGTTAATAATAACACTGTTCTTGTCGCCAAAATACTTCACAAGACCTTCGCTCGCCATCTGCGTGGGGTAGGAAATCAGTTCTGCCTCGTTGTACGACGGAATTCCTACAATCAAATCGGCAGCCCGCACGTCATTTGGATTCTCCTCTATGTGCATGCCAACGCCCCCATATAGCCTTTTATTAACTCCGGATCAGAAGAGAGTAAATACCAGAAAACTCTGATCTCTGCAATCGGAATCCATACTACATGTGACGAGCGGCGTCAACTTGACACCGCTCAGTCATCCAGGTATTTTCATTTATTCATACCAGCATTTTTGAAGGTTCACTATGAAACATATCGTTGTATTCACCGACCTGGATGGCACGCTGATCGATCATGATACTTACGGTTTCAAAGAGGCCCAGCCCGCCTTGGACCAGCTGAGGTCGCGGGCTATCCCGGTCATCATTTGCAGCAGCAAGACGCGGGCCGAGATTGAGGTCTATCGCAGGCGTATGGGCCTCAGTGGTCCGTTCATCGTAGAAAACGGCGGGGCGATTTTCATCCCTCAGGACCACTTCAGCGTAAATGTAACCTTTGTTCGGAAAGGACCATACCGTGTGGTGGAATTGGGTGTGTCCTATGCTGATTTGTGCAATACCTGGAAAGACATCAAGAAGAAGGGAAACTTTCGCATGAAAGGCTTCAGTGAAATGACTGCTGAGGAGATCGCTGACTGTTCGGGGCTTCCTCCGGATGAGGTTTCACTGGCCACAAAACGTGAATATTCAGAACCGTTTATGTTCTCCGACACATCATCTAAGTTTCGTTCGCTCACTCGCCTCACACAAGAGAAAGGGTTAACGATAACCCGAGGAGGCCGCTTTTATCACTTAACCGGTCCAAACGATAAGGGAAGGGCTGTCCAAATTCTGACAAGAGTCTATGCTGATTCATATCCTGACAAGAAGATCTGGACTGCTGGACTCGGAGACAGTGCCAATGACGTCCCTATGCTAAGGCATGTAGACATGCCCATTGTCATTAGGAAAAAGACCGGAGAATGGGAGTCCATGCAAGGCATCAACCCCATTTATTCGGATAAGGCTGGCCCGGGGGGATGGGCCGAAGCCATTGACACGATCTTGCGAACAGATGCTTCTGTTGTCTGATTCGAAGGGCATGGCTTGCCCCAAAGAACACGCCTTCTGAAGCTCCCTGCAGTCCCGATGAATCGGGACAGGGAATGCGCTCGCTGTTGCAGTTCAGCGGCTCCTCGCCTGACAGGAGGTCGGCTAGTCTATGTAGTCTATGAGAGAAAGGCACGCGTGGTAGAAAAAAACTAATGCCTTTTTGAAGTTTTCATCGACTTTCATTGCCTCCCTTTGATCTTGATATTCTTGTGCATTCGTGCTAGAGGTACACGTTCAGTACGTTCTCATGCAAACCGTTCCATTGCAAAGAGCATTAGCACTATAACACATAAGCAAGAAGCGATCAGAATTGAAAACGTCTGAGAACAGGGGTAAGGACCCAAGGCGTTCAAGGGCAAACCGTGAATACTGGACACTCACCAGTTGGGTGAAAAGTTGGTCGGGCGTCGTACTTGACCCTCTTTCTCGCCTGTTGGCCAACCTGGGAATACAACCCAACCTCCTGTCGATGATCGGTTTTTTTGCTGCATCCGCTGCCGGTGCGGTGGTGGCTGCAGGCTTCATTTCACATGGAGGATGGTTGTTCCTTCTTTCTGGTCCGTTTGATGCGCTTGATGGGGCCTTGGCTAGAACGGCAGGGCTTGAATCACGCTTTGGAGCTTTCCTTGATTCCTTCATCGACCGTTATTCAGAAGCTGCCGTTTTGTTCGGAATACTGTGCTGGGCTACCTTTCACGATCAACGCGTTCTGATAATGGTCACCTTCTTGACTATGATAGGCTCTTTTATGGTCAGTTATGCCCGGGCCAGAGCCGAGGGGTTGCGTATCTCATGCAAGGTGGGTTTGTTTACCAGGCTTGAACGTTTTATTGTACTGACCCTCACCCTGATTACTCAACAACTCCTTCCCGGGATGATTGTCCTTGCCTTCTTGACCAACTTTACCGCCTTGCAGCGCATGTTCCACGTCTACAGGCAATCCCTCCACGAATAGTATTGTGCCTCACAAGTTGGTTCAAAAAACAACTCTTTGCCATCAAACCATTTTCCTTGCTCCGTGAACATTTTCGGGACGTCAGCTTCGTTTCGCTAAATCATGCACACAGTGAAGCGGGGCGCTAGACTGATTGTCAAAAATTTGTTCCGTTTGCTCGCAAGTCGTTGATGATTGAAAATATTATTTGGCGTACGACATTGT
>JBFEUB010000132.1:0-9753 GCA_041547605.1 Desulfobacteria bacterium | reverse complement strand
CTTTGGTGGGTTGAAAAATCGACAAGACCCTGCAAAATGATTTTGCATCGATGTGCCAGCTTATTGATCTTGACCACATTTTCCCAGGATGGATCATCTTGTTGCATATCGTCCAAGAGAAGGTGGCTGTACATCAAGATCCCACCCAGCGGGGTATTCAATTCATGGGCAATCTCGCTGGCGAGCCTTTCAGCGCCCTTGCGACGCTCGGCAACAAGGCGCTCCTGGTGCTTCTTCGAAGATCCTATTACTTTCTTGGAACCCATTTTCGTTTTTTTGTCTTGTGACGATCAGGTAAACTTATCAAAATTCTTTTATATCCCACTCTATCATTCGATAGTAAAGGAATTTTTCTCGACACCCAAAGCGAGGTTACACAATTCGGGTATCCTGGTTTTCATGCATGGCATGATAACATGAACGCCTATTTCCTGGCTCGAGACCTTTGCATAAGCACTTTGAACGAACATTATGAGCTTGTTGGGCAACCATCCGAGCGAAGCGAACGTGCCCACCTCGGTGGGCAAATCCTGAACTGTTCGAGGCCGTGCGGCCGAGTTTGCAGGATATAGTGAGCAAGCCCATGCATAGGTCACAAAAAGCTCATAGCAACAAGTAAGAAGGGGTAAGGGTCTCGACGTGTTAATCTGTAGGCTGCTTGACCACCCGGAATCGGTCCTGGTTCGCAGAACGGGTGGGGATGGCCAGCCGTGCTCCTAACCAGGTGACCCAAAGACAGGGCGACGCTTTTCCAGAAATGCTTGTACACCCTCTTGTCCGTCATGATGTGCAACGCATGTTGAGATGCCGATACGTTCCTTTTGAAGCTGTGCTTCCAGTCCTGTATGGAAGGAATCTGTTATAAGGATCTTACAGGCGCCAAAAGCGTGCAAAGATCCTTCTGCAAGCTTGGAAGCCATGTCCACAGCAGCTTCAAGCACGCGATCATCTTCCGTTGTTTCGGTCACCAAGCCCCAAGCCAAGGCCTTTTCCGAGGGAATTGGTCTATCAAAGGCCACGATCTCCATGGCCCGTGCCAGGCCGACGAGCCTTGGGAGGACAAAGCTCGCCCCACCGTCAAGAGAAAGGCCATGTGAGGTGTATGCCTGTCTGAGCACGGCAGAGCGGGCCATGACCCGAAAATCGCAAGCCAGGGCCAAAGAGAAGCCTCCTCCTGCCGCAACACCGTTAACGGCGGCAATAACCGGTTTTTTCATTCGCCGGAGCTCTTGGACTGCCTGATGGAAAAGGGTAGCCAGTCTATATACCCCCTGAGCCATACCCTCTGGGAAGGCATGGATAGACTTAAGGTCGCCGCCTGAGCAAAAGGCCTTGCCTTCTCCGGTTATGACAACAGCACGCACGGTCTTATCCGGGCCAAGATCGACCAAGTGCCCAGCCAAGAGTCTTAACATGTCTTCATCGAGGGCATTGTACACCTCCGGGCGGTTCAACGTTACCAATGCCACGGCATTCTTTTTGATTACACGAACCTTGGGTTCCATAAGCAGCCTCCATGCCTTAAGGTTGCCTCATATTATTGCAGTTCACGGCAAAGATGGGCCGGTCTTGAGCATTTTTGGGGAACTGCTCAGGATAATGAGGCATCTTTGCATGTCAAGAAAAGGGAGCCGGTATTTCTTTACAGTAAGGGTAAAGCCCTCCACCTCAATTGTTGAACGCGCAGCTTCAACTTCCCTCTCAACGGATTTTCCCTTCATGGCGATCATTATGCCTGGCCGCTGAAGCAATGGCCCGGCCTGGTTTAGAAATCTATCCAGCTTTGACACAGCCTTTGATATAATGGCATCATACCTACTTGAATCAGGTGGAAGTGCTCTTTTGAGGTCTTCAGCCCGGATATGGCGGGCCTCGATATCTTTCAGCCGGAGGGTTCTTATGATATGCTTTTGGAAGCTAACCTTTTTCCTTGAGGCATCAATCTGCAAAACGTGTAGGTCAGGGCGTAAGATTTTTAGCGGGATCCCGGGAAATCCTCCTCCAGAGCCGATATCCAGCACCGACAATCTTTGAGGAAGCAAAAGGGAGAGCGGCAGGGTGTCCAGAAACTGTTTTACTGCAATTTCCACAGGGTCTGTGATTGCCGTTAGGTTCATAAATCGATTCCACGCCATGAGCTCTTTGGCATGGATAGCAAACTGGGCTATTTGTGGCTGCGCAATGCTCATACCCATCAATCTCGCTCCCTCATCGAGGAGCTGAGTCCATTCCGGCGACTCAAAATCGGCCTCTCTTCCGAGCTCGACAAGGGTAGCGCCCCAGCCCCCTGCTAGGGGTGGGGCGTCTGAAAACGATAGGACCATGGGGAGCTTCTTGAGCAGACTGTGAACCCGATTCTTCAGAAAACCCTTTCCTTTGCCGTGAATAATCCTGACAGAATAGATGTTGGCCTTTCGGCAGGCGTTCAGGTACTCTTTCAGGAGGCTCGGTATCTCTTTGGGAGAAAAGGTGTGCAGATCCAGAACGTCCTCGATCGGCACGTGTACTGGTTTTGTATCATTGGAGTGGCCTGGGCCGTTCTGCATGGCCTGAGAGGATACTCTATTTGGCTAAAAACGCAAGTGTGTCGGTTGGATAGATAAGAAGACGGAGTCACGACTACGGGATGCTTCTGCTGGGTGCCCATTTTTCTATTGCAGGTGGCTTGCATAAGGCCGTGCTAACGGCATTCGAATATAGATGTCGTGTTCTGCAGATATTTACAAAGAATGCCAATACGTGGAAAGAGAGAACCCTGCGTCACAAAGAGATTGAACGCTTTCATGAGGCACGGGAGAAGGCTAAGATACAGACCATTTGCTCTCACACGTCGTATTTGATCAACTTGGCGTCGCCTGAACGCGGCCAATATGATCGGTCCCTGAAGGCGCTTGAGGACGAACTCGTGAGGGCATCTTTGCTGAAGATACCATATGTGATCATGCACCCTGGCTACCACCGGGGGGCTGGGGAAGACAAGGGCCTGCACAGGATTGCGCAAGGAATCGATACCATATATGAGCGTTTACCACATATCGCTTGCCGGCTTCTCCTTGAAACCACGGCCGGCCAGGGATCGAGCCTGGGTCACACCTTTGAGCAGTTGGCTCACATATCGGATTCGGTGGAAGCGAAAGAGAAGATCGGCTTTTGTCTTGATACGTGCCATGCCTTTGCAGCAGGCTATGATCTTCGTGGGAAAAATGCTTATCAGGGAACGATGCAGAGTTTTGACAAAATCCTAGGTATCGATCGCCTCGGCGTCATACACCTAAACGACGCCAAAAAGGGGCTGGGGAGCAGGGTAGATCGGCACGAGCATATTGGTGAAGGAGAAATCGGAATCAATGCCTTTCGATTCATCATGAACGATCCGAGGCTCAAAGCCATTCCAAAGATCCTGGAAACCCCAAAGAAAAAAGGCCCCATTGACCATGACCGAATGAACCTTAACCGATTGCGTTCCCTTGTCTCTGGTTGACCGGCATGCTCCCTGGACACGCAGGGCTGCCGTAAGGCAGAGCCCCTGCCCGGAAAGGCGGGGAGACGACCAGTCCCGCCTCGGCGGGATGAGAATTTTGAGTCCGGATACATCGGGACACCGCCGCCATAGGGCCTTTGACGCATTTTTGAGATGGGTTCTAGTGTTGTGTCCCAGGAGTTTGTTCCAAGAATATGGAATCGCCAAAAAGCCATTTTCGTTGCTCCGTGAGCATTTTCGGGATATCAACTTCGCTCCGCTAAATCATGCACGCAGTGGTTCTGTTCAAGCCGTCAGGCGCAACCGGAGCGCTAAAACTCGGGCCTAAGGCCCCCTCAAACAGTTCATGATTCTTAACGCTCCACTCAGCTGAAGTCCGGCTCCGAAAAAGCTCAATGTCGCTCGGAAAAGGCTTTCGACTCCAGTATCAGTAATAGAACTTATTCCTGGGACACGACACTAGAGCCTCTTATCCTCTTTCCGATGGGGATCCCCTCGGTTGGGAGCATGCGGCAGCGTGGCAACCATCCTATTTCACTGGGCGGCCGCGTCCATTTCGACGACCCGCATCTCTTTGACCGCCATTTTGTTTTCAAGTGAGATGATTACACCGATTCCCAAGAAATACGTTTCGATTGGTTCTGTGGGATTGCCTTGGCTCTCTCTGGCTTGACCATTGTTGCGCCTTTTGACGGTTTGCTCTGGGATCCCCCACACGGGAGAGCCTGTGTCGGTGCAAGCTTCACTTTGTCTCAAGCCGTCAGGCGCAACCTAAGCACCAAAACCCACCTACCTTCCCGGGGCTCAGATATTTCAGGGTACTTTCCATATCTTCGCCCAGAATCATCACAAATATGATGGAATGCCGCTTCAGGGGACTTTTCCTCGGTTTTCTGGAGATGAGAACGCCTCAGCAAAAGCGGTCTTTTATAGTTTCCTGTACAGATGAGATGGCGGGGCTATTTACTCCAGGACGTGGATGTTCTTTTTCTTGGACATGTCCCTGAGCACCTTCGGCCATACGGTGACACTGACTTCTCCAAGGTGCGCTTTATTGAGCAGAAGCATTTGGGTGCGGGACTGCCCAATCCCGCCACCAATGCTGAGGGGTATCTCCTTATTTATGACGGCTTGGTGGTAAGGAAACTTGAGGAAATCCAGCTGGTTGGTTATTTCCAATTGCTTCTTGAGGGTGTCAGCATTAACGCGGATACCCATGGATGTCAGCTCGTGGCGGCGCTTTGTCACCGGGTTCCACACGAGAATATCACCGTTAAGGCCATGCATGGGCTTGCCATCCTTGGATGTCGTTTCCGTGACCCAGTCGTCGTAGTCTGCTGCTCTAAGCTCGTGGGGGTAACCGTCCTTGAGCGTCCAGCCTATCCCATAGATAAAGATCGCGGGGTGTTCCTTGAGGATCTCTGTCTCGCGCTGCTGACGTGGCAATTTGGGGTATTTCTCGAGGATGTCTTCCGCATGCATAAATGTAAGCTTATCGGGCAGATTGGGATAGTTGTCTGACTTCAGCTGGGGAAACATTTCCTGAACATGGGTTTCGGCCCCCTTGATAACTTTCCAGATTTTCTCCACCACTTCCGTCAGGAACTCTAAAGTGCGCTGCTCTTCCGTTATGACCAGCTCCCAGTCCCACTGGTCCACATATGCGCTATGATCGTGGTCAAGGAAGTAGTCCTTGCGTACTGCTCGCATGTCGGTGTTAAGGCCCTCCCCAACCTCCATCTCGAACTGCTTTAGCGCCATACGCTTCCACTTGGTTGCCGCCTGAACCACCTCTGCATCGATCGGGTTCTTTCCATGGTCGTTTGAAATGTGGAACCCGATAGGGGTACGTGAGCCATCACGGTCCAGGTAATCGTTCAGGCCGCTTTCAACGTCCACGATCAGAGGAACCGTAACCATCATTAAATTGAGTTCCTTGCATAGATTCTCTTCGATGTAGTTTTTTACGGCAAAGATAGCCCTCTGCGTTTCCTTGGGAGTTAATAGAGACTCGTAAGGGTTTGGCAGGATCCTTTTAAGCTCCTCATAGTCGCCGATCCCTGGCCCCGCCAAGTCTGCTTTCTTGTCAGTCATTCTGTTTACTCCTGTATGTCTTGCGGATGGGGCTGCGGTGATTACCCCGTGGCGTTTCTTCTGAACCCGCAACGGGTTCAGTCGGCTTTCAGCCCAGCCTGTTTTGCCGTCCAATGTCCTATTGAGGGTGTGCCCCCAAAGCCTTGTCATTGCAATCCATCGTCATCCAAATAGGTTGGGCGTGTATCTAATATAAGGCTGTTTGTCAAACTTAAACCCGAAATCTTGGTGAACCAGCGTGCCGGGAAATTTTGTTGGAAAAAGAGACGTGGCAGGAGGGTGGAAACGGGTTTGAAAGATTGAACAGCGACAGCGAGCGCATTCCCTGTCCCGGCTTGCAGAGCGCTTCAATGCACCGCCGTCAACAGCGTGGCGGCGGAAGAGTGTTCTGGGATGGGGAATGTCAAAATATGCAAGCAGAGCACGTCAGGATAAGCAAGCCTAGCAGGATGGAACCGGCGATTAGTAAGAGTCTCATTGTCATTCCTTTCGACGGTATCATGAGTTCCAGTAGGGTTTTTCCCCAGCGTTATCAACAAGATCGCGTTCATGCAAACTCCAGCCGGTGCATTTGTATCACATCAACATTGCAATGCAATTAGGCGAACTGCTAATTTTGCTGGCACAAAATGCCTAGCGCGACTCGGGAAAAGTAAGGAGGAAAATTCAGTAGTATTGGAATAAAGGGATCGCTACAGGAAGATCCACGCTGGACACAAGGTCTCGCGTATGATTCTTAGAACTGAGGATTGAAGCTCCCTGCGGTCCCAATGAATGCCGATAGATCGGGATTTATTGAGACAGGGTTTAGGCTCGTTCTTGCAGTTCAATCTTTCAAACACGTGATCACCCCCCCCTCGTTAACAGCCGGCATCCGCATCCGAATATCGTCCTAGGTTACATCCCGAGATCATATAATCCGCGGCCAGAAGAAGAGTTGTTATTAGTGTGGCCCTCGTCCTGGCAAACAGGGAAGCTAACTTTGAATGTTGTCCCAATTTCCGCTGTGGACTGCACCTCGATATCGCCTCCAAAATCTTTAACGAGTCTATAGCTAATAGAGAGTCCCAACCCGGTTCCTTCACCTACTTCTTTTGTGGTAAAAAAGGGTTCAAAGATCTTTTCGCGAACCTCTTTCGACATACCCAGGCCGGTATCGGAGAATAGGGCGACTACCTTGCTGCTTTTCTCATACGTTGTAATGGTAAGCTTTTTGGTTGTTCCTGGCGCCTTTGCCTCCACAGCGTCTCTGGCATTGGTTAACAAGTTCAGAAAGATCTGCTCCAGGCGGTTTTTGTCAGCCAAGACCTTGTGGAGGCTCTCATCAAGCTTGAGATTTACTTCGATCTCACGCAGCCTGAGCTGCTGGCCCAGCATACTAAATGCGTCTCGGATCGGCTCATTAATGTCTACGGGATATAACTTGAAGTCGGACCTTCGGCCGAATTCACGAAGGTGGTTAATAATATTGGCGGCTCGGTCGACCTGATCGCTCATGTTACGGCTCACCTTCAACAGCTGCTCTTCCGAGATCTTGTCCCCCCGTCTTGTCATCCTCGCAAGAAAATCAGCTCCCACCCTAATGACGTTCAAGGGTTGATTAAGCTCATGCGCGATGCCGGTTGCCATCTCACCGAGTTTGGCCATCTTGCTTGCCTGAGCCAATTCGGCATCCAGCTGAAGACGTCGTGTAATGTCAACAGCCCTTATAATATAGGAAAGGGCAGATGCCCGGTTGCCCAGTTCCTGAAACTTTGCAACACTGGCATGGACATTGACAAAAAAAAGATCGCGGTTTTTTCTTTGTCCCCGTAACTTGGTCATAAAGATGTATTCGTCCGTGTCATGGCGGCGCAATTCTTCCCAGAGTTGGGCTGCGTCCTCAGGTTCAAACAGATCGAGAAATGACATCCCTATCAGTTCATTGCGGCCATATTGATATGTGTTGCTGGCAGACTGGTTCGCATCCAGGATATTGGCAGATTCCACATCCACCGCAAAAAGAGGATTCGGACCATAGTTAAACAAAGAGCGATACTTCTCTTCAGATGACTTCAACTCCTTCTCTGTCCATTTTCTCTCATCTATTTCGCGCTTCAGTTGTTGATTCAATATCATCAATTCTGCAGTGCGCTCTTCAACCCGCTGCTCCAGCTCATCATGAGCTTTTCGCAATGCCTCCTCGGCCCGTTTGCGCTCGGTGATGTCTCGCAGAATGTGGACACTGCCTTCTGAAGTGCCGTCACGACTCACATGGATGGCTGCGCTTATGCTAACGTCGAGAACGCTTCCGTCTTTGGTATAGCGTCGGCTTTCAACACGGGAGAAACTTTTTCCCGCCTGTAACTTTTCAGTCATCAATTGGGTCTCAGGCCAGTTCCCCTTAGGCACAAAGTTCAATGGCTTGCCTATAACCTCTTCGGAAGTCCAGCCGAAGATTGTGGTAAATGCGGGGTTTATGTAAGTACATTTGTTTTCCATATCGTAGACCATAATAGCGTCTGGCGAGGTTTCCAGGACAGCGCGATATCTCTCCTCGCTTTCCCGAAGGGCCGTCTCAGTCAGCATGCGATGGGTTATTTCCTTGGATACACTTTCAATCGTGTGGTTGGTCACTTCCTTCAAATAATTCAGAAGTTCTACTTGAGAGATCCCCGATACCCTGGCGGTGAGCTCGCCTTTCGAAACCCGATTCAGGACATCGAAGTGCTCGGCAAGCCCCATAGCGAACTCGTGAGATAAATGAACGATCTCTGCCAAATCCATAGCGGTCTGGTTGACCATATGCTTTAACTTCACAATCAACTCAAGCTCAGACGTCTCCGGTATACTGATTTCGGGGTTTCCTGAAGAAATCATCTTTAACGCTTCGAAGACTTCGGACAAGCCTATGGCTAACTCCATGCTGATGGATTCTAACTCCCGGTCTCGTTCTTGAACCATCCGGTTGAATTCCGAGAACTGTTCACTCACCACCATGAGCGTCTGTTCCATCGCTTCGACATCAATGTTTGCGTGAAAGACTTCGCACCCGATGCACATCTCTATCTTTTCCAGGAATTTCCCTTGGATCTCATTTCGACAATGCGTCCCCGCAATGAGCCAACATGCAAGCTCCTTTGATCTTTGTACCGGGCATTCCTGCTCGTTGCAGTTAAAAAACTTCCAGCATTTCAGTTTTTGTCCCACGGACGATTCATCCTTTCATTAAGATAGCCAATAAGGGGCATCCCCTGATTAGATCCGATCCCTTAAAAGGGTCTGCTATGCCAGCGAACAGGGCAACCCGCTTCTTCTTACTTGTGACCTCGGAAAACAGAACCGCTTCGGCTTAAAACAGGATTCTTTTATGGCGCGATCTCATATCTATGCAATCAAATCTGGATCCCGGACCCGCTCCCAATCTTGGCCTTTATTCCTCGTCGACATAAGAACGTTACCCAGACGCTCACTCCTGGACAATAATCCTTTGAACAGGCTGACCATTTTTTTGAACCGCCTAACGCCCACAGGCAAGTCAGAATCAGACGCTTTGTAAGGGTAATTAAACCGCCATTTATCAGGTTCAGGCATATAAATCAAAGACGGATTTATTAAGCTTACATACCACCATTATCCTAATTTTATACCAAGCTATTCAAGGACGCAATGGGGACAACTAGGGGTTTTTAATCCGAAAATACCTTCTTCTGGCGCTGCAAAGCTACTAATCCCAACAAATCGCTGAGCATTTCTGTGCAGACACGCATTTAAGAGGCCCGCTCCCCATTCGGGTTTCTGAGGGAGGCAGTGATCGAACCGCACACAGGTGCCTTTCCATGCGCTACAGGGGCTAGACTATGAGGTTAAGCAGGGTATGACAAAGGCGCAATAGGGAGCGGAACGGGAAGAGATCCTTTGGTTTTATAGAATATGAAAAAAGAGTTGACAGCCATTCTTATAATTGATAATCGGCAAAATCTTTGGTCTATTGCCGTAGTGGGCATGAATTTTTTTATATTGCCACGGCCGTTGCTTTTATGTTGCCACGGCCGTGGCCTTTGTCCTGCCGCAGCCGTTCCTCCCGACAGATAATGATTTGCACAGAAAGGCTTGGTGGTGTTAAAAAAATGGGTCATCGTAACCAGATGGCCAACGTCTGATAGCATCTTCATGGCGTGCATCCATAGGAGAGCGCT
>JBFEUB010000131.1:0-9756 GCA_041547605.1 Desulfobacteria bacterium | reverse complement strand
GCCCGAGTTGTTGCGCTCCGGTTGCGCCTGACGGCTTGAAAAGAGGCACTGCGTGCGCGATTTAGCCAGGAGAATTCAAAAATCCTAAAATTGCACACCCACAAGTGAGCCAAATAGTATTTTCAATTGTCATCTATTCTTATCGGAACGTTATTCTGACAACCGCTATATGCATAGGCGGAGAATATCTTGCCCTGCGCCTCTGGCCTCATACGGTTTTGATGCTTGCTATTCCACACTTCCAGCACTCAGATGTTCTGCTGAGTGCATACGGAACAAAGGAGACCACATGGAGCCGAATGGAAACGATAAATTGATAGAAGCAATTGATAAGGAGCTTCGTGCCATTGATGTCAGGTTAAAGGAAGTCCTTTCCAAAACCGACGCACTCCTCGAAGAGTCTGGGAGCGACTTGAATGAGGCTGAGAAAAACGAGAATGACAAGGAAGACTAGCGAGTGCCCATCCACAAATAACGTGACAAGTGTTGGGCGCAGCTTAAGTTTCCAATTCATAAACGAGGAGTTTTTTTTGATGAGCAAGGCCGCACAAGGGTTTTCGTTGAGGCGAACAGATGGTACTCCGCAGACGGCCTTTTCATAAGCCGCAGGCGCAAACCCGCGGAGAACACCGCTCATCGGAAGAAGGGCCATTTATGGATGGGAACTAGCTAAATCCCCATATGATTACCATAGGTTTTTCATCCCACCACGCCGAAGTTCTCCCTTATGCGCGCCGGCATATGGAAGGACACCAGATCATCATCCTTGAAGAAGCACCTGTGCCAGAGTTTTTGGAGATGCTGGATGGCAGACTTTCGATTGATGCGTACATGATGACGCTCGATTCGGGGTTTCCCGAATTTGAGCGTTTGATGTGCATCCTACTCCGGGAGTTGCACCGTGAAGGCCGACAGGTTATTCAGATTGAGCCCTATCTCGAAACGCTCCTTCAGATTCATGAAAACCTTTCAGATGGCAAGACACCACAGGACATTATGGACGACCCACGACTTGAACGGGTGTATAAGGCAGAAAAACTTGCCACAGGTGCCTTGCTCACATACTATACTCAGGCTTTGACGGCGCCATTCGATGACGTGGTTCAGGCGGTCAAGGCATTTGCGCAGGCTGATGCGGACCGGCTACTGCTGCGTGAGCGCCTGCGGGCGGAGGCGATCAAACCTCGAACTGCACACGAAGTGGATATCTATGTGGAAGCCGGTTACATCCATTATCCCCTATACCATTACCTGAGGAAGGCGCTTGGTGGTACCCAAAGAATCCGTGTCGTGTACCTTCTTGCACCTGTCGTGCGCCGGCTTGGAGGGAGGCGGCGGAATATGGGGCCCGGTGACATTTTGACCCTGCATTATGCCCTGCACGGCGGTGTGTCCGAACCCACTGCAGACTTGCTGGCAGCTCGCAGCCTTATCTACATAAAGCTGCTTCAAAAAAATGAGCTCCTACCGGGGGCCTCTGATGCACCCCACAGCGAGGATGAGGTAAGGGTTAATCAGGTTGTGGATCGCTTGAGCATTGAGGACTGCCGAACCCTTTTTGACAAAATACGGCTTATAAAGCGGGAAAGCGCCCGTCGAGTGGTCAAAGCTTACTTAGGGGAGTTGTCCTGACCAGTGAGATGCGGAAGCCACAGGATTCTTTGTTCCGATTCATCTCAATCCATTGGGGTTTTATCGGCACATTAAGGCTCATCAATAAAAATGCCGACAGTGGCTTCATATGGAGCTTGAAAAAATGCCGACGATCATATATGCACCGTTAGGGTTTAGTGAAATATGCAGGAGGAGAGGCAATGTCTGACAAAGAGAAATTTTTGAACTTCTTCGGGGAAGTCGGGATCAAAAGCACGAACATTCAGCCAGAAGATGTTCTCCTTGAAATGGAGGAAGAGGTGGCCTGGGAGAGCGCCCTCAGTGTAGGTCAGTTGTGGTTCTTGTTCGGCAAGAATGAAGCGTATCTGGGGCTCCTGAATGATGAAACCATGGAGTTTGAGCCAAGGGAAAAGTAGGCGGCTTTCCGAAGCAAAGCAAACCCAATTTCATTACGCAAGTGAGACGCCTATCGTATCAGACCTGGCATTGATGCGTTCAAGCTTAACCAATATTGTGTCTTCCGGCTTGAGGTCAGCGCCGCAGTTTAGAGGAAGTGAGCATTCGATCATGTACTTGGTCATGAGTATGACGTACCTGTGACGCCTTTTCTCAAGGACCAACGCTTCTTCTTTTTGCCCCACATAACCTTCAAGATATCTTAGAATCCAATAGCGGAGCCGTTCCTGCTGAAGCACGGCTATGTAACTCATGGGCTGCTCAACAGCCTGGATAATGAATCGGAGTTCCTCATCCGAATACAAGGTCTCCAATCCAAGAAGCCCCCTGAGTTGGCGCTGTGTGGCTAGATCAAGGTATTTCCTCAGGGGAGATGTCACGGTGACATAAACGTCCAGTCCCAGACCTGCGTGGGGTTCTGGATCAAGCCCTATGATGACGCGGCTCAGGAGCCTCCGCTGCATCCAGTTCTGATAAAGTCCTCCACCACTTTCGTCAATCAGGCGTCCGCGGGGTTCTAATTGTGCTCTGTAAATTGTTGACTGGCTGTGGTCTCGGAAGAACTGACCCGCAAGCCAATTACCCAGGATCATACATTCTGAGACCATCAACCGACTGGGGCTTTCTCGGTTTATCTGAGTGACCGATATTTCTCCGTTGCCATCAATCCAAACATTCATTTCGGGGAGGGTCAGTTGAATGGCCCCAGCGTTCAAGCGGGACTGGCGGCATTTTTTGGCCACGTCGTAGATGGCTGTAAGCTCTGAATCTTCATCTACCATCAAATTGGCATGAAAATAGGTCAGTTGTCGGTCCACATGGATGATACTAGGGAAGATCTCGTATTCCAGTACCCTTGCTGAATGGTCGAGACGGGCCATCACACTTATGGCCAGGCTATCTTGCCCTGCCTTGAGACTGCAAAGATCTTCAGCCAGAGACCGGGGCAGCATCGGGATGCGACTGTCCGGCATATATATAGAACTGCCGCGGGCTAGGGCCTCCTCGTCCACTGCATCACCCTTCCTCAGGAAATGTGATACATCGGTTATGTGAATCCAAAGCCGATAGCCATCTCCTTCAGGCTCAATACTAATGGCATCGTCAAAATCAAGCGTGCCCTGCCCGTCTATGGTAATGGTTGACAGATGGGTAAGGTCTTGACGTTTTCCATCTGGCTTTGCCTTGGTTTCTTTGGATTGAAGCTGTTGCACGGCCGCCATGACCTCGGGCGCGAAGACATCAGATATTCCGAATCTATGAAGGTTCAGGTTTTCGTCCTGGTTCCAAATCCCCAGTTTGACCAGCAGGTGAAATGGACCATCGTTAGGATCCATACCAGACCGCGCGACAATCTCCTTACCAATGTCGTAATGAGGACTATCTTTCCCGAATAGGTGGAAAGACTTCAATATCTCAACGATCTCTTCCTTGTCGGATGGGACAGGCGGATGTTGGGCCTCGAAGACAGTGCGTATCCATTTACTGCCCTCCTCGATAGTGTGAGCCTTTCTAGCCTCTTGTGCGGCTTGGGCTGCAATCTGTGCTACCCGTTCTGGGCTGTTTGGGAAAAATCGATGGGTATCGAACTTGAAATAAAGACGATCCTCAAAAAGGGCCCGCATGACAGCCGAAGTATGGTCGCTCGAAATGTCGCCATCAAAGGAGAACTCTGTCATGGTTTGCAGGTCGATCCAAGTGCCTTCCTCGTGAAGCACCCCCCAAAGAGCTTCAATATCTATTTGCTTTTGCAACTGTCTTCTTATTGCTACGGTATCCCGCAGACGACTTACTAAAGCGTCTCTCCCTATGTCCGGGTTCAGCCGCTCGCGGCTAACATGTCCCAGGCGTTTTTCTGCATGGCTTATCTCGCGGTTGTGCTCGGTGAGCATGCGGAGTTTGTGATTCTTCTTACCCAACACGACAGCACAGACAATCTGCTTCCGATCAATATATTCGACGACAGTTCCTGGTTCCATGATGCGGTTTATACCAATGGGTGGGCCTAAAGTCAACGGACTGTGGCACCTGCCGAAATCGTTTTGACTCTTTCCATTCTCTCTGTTAGCAATATGCGATAGTTTCCATCCATAGAAGGCTATTTTTGTTGTCGAGCAACGCTTCGCGCCGATGAGCGGGGTTCTCCCGGGCTTCTATATGTGTGGCATACGAATTTTTCCCCTCCGAACGCCAGCGGGAGCGCTCAGGCGAGGCGGGCGGGCTTGCTCATCAGAAAAACTGCGCATTTATGCATTGGAAACTGACCCAGTGCCCAACACGTGTTGTGTTATGTATGGATGGGCACAAGCTAAGTGGGCGTAGGGCGCACACTGTGTCAACAAACACGCTGCTTGGCTCCTTGGGCGTTTAGCATTGCGCCTTAAGCCAAGCGCTTCTGAAGATTCCATGAAATCATATCGACTTGTCAGACCGTACTTTGCGGAAAAGAGGTTTGTTATCATAATCGGCCTTCTTTCTTTGCTGATAGTTGACATGCTTCAACTGTTTATCCCCCGTATCATTAAATGGGCGGTGGACGACCTTGCAATCGTTGGTACGACGACCTCAAAGCTGCTTCATTATGCCCTGTACATCGTAGGCGTGGCCCTGCTGATCGGCATATTTCGCTTCGTCTGGCGCAGATGTCTCATTGGAACGTCCAGACGCGTAGAGGAGGGCATACGCAACCGGCTTTTTTCCCACATCCAGACCCTTTCTGCAGCCTATTTTGACAAAACCAAAACCGGTGATCTGATGGCCCATGCCACCAATGATGTCCTCCATGTGCGGATGGCAGTTGGCATGGGGATTGTGGCCCTGACCGATGCAGTCGTACTGGGTCTGGCGGCCGTTGGTTTCATGCTTTACATAAACGTGACCCTGACTCTATTTGCTCTGCTGCCCATGCCGATCATTGCTATACTGGCCCGTGTCCTAAGCCATCGCATGCACCATCTGTACAAAGACGTCCAGGCATCCTTTGCCCAGTTGACCGAGGTGGTTCGGGAGCGTTTTGCCGGAATACGCGTGGTAAAGGCTTACAATCGGGAGGAAGCCGAAGCGAAAACGCTTTCAAAGATCTCAAAGGAATATTTGGGTAAAAATCTTCGGCTCGTGCGGGTCACCGGCCTCTTTTTTCCGGGCATGATGTTCTTTTCCAACGTCAGCTTGGCCCTGGTCATCTATCTGGGTGGACGACAGACCATTAGTCTTACTATTACCCCGGGGGATTTCGTGGCCTTCATCAGCTATATCGGCCTTCTCACCTGGCCCATGATGGCTATGGGATGGGTTATCAACCTGATCCAGCGAGGCGCTGCTTCTCTTGACAGGATCAATGTGATTCTGCAAACCACGCCTGAAATCGTGAGCCCAAAAAGGCCAAGCCCCATAAAAAGCCTCAGAGGAGACATTGTGTTTGATCAAGTAGGTTTCACGTATAGGGCGGGTCAGCCAAACGCCGTTTCCGAGATCTCTTTTTCCGTGGCAGTAGGCCAGACCCTTGGCGTGGTTGGGCCAACCGGGAGCGGTAAGACGACGCTGTGCCACCTGATTTCAAGAGTGTTTGACGCGACACAGGGACGTCTTTTCGTTGATGGGGTGGATATTCGCCAGATATCCCTTGAAACGCTCCGGGCGCACACGGCGGTGGTCCCTCAGGATGCCTTTCTGTTTTCCGGGACAATCCGGGACAACCTCTGCTTTCGAAAAGAAAACGCATCGCAGGAAGAAATCACGCGGGCCGCTCGCGCCGCTCACCTCTATGAAACGATCATTGGGTTTCCCCATCAGTTTGACACACTGATCGGCGAAAAAGGGGTGACGCTCTCCGGCGGTCAAAAGCAGCGCCTTGCGCTGGCAAGGGCACTTCTTGTCTCAACACCTATCCTTATCTTGGATGATCCCATGAGCCAGGTAGATACGGAGACGGCTGCTGCCATCCTCGGCAATATCCGTAACTACGCCCGGGAACGAACGTCGGTAATTGTTTCTCACCGGCTCAGCCATGTGCGACACGCCGATCTGATCATCGTCCTGGAAGGGGGACGTATCAGCGAGGCTGGCACGCATGATGAACTCATGGCCATGGAGGGATATTACAGCAGGATGTATCATTGGCAGGAGATTGAGGAAGAATATAATCAGGCGAGCTGATGAGGTCCAAAGCCAAGAAACGGTAAACTGTAACAGCGAGCGCATTTCCCGTCCCGATTTATCGGGATTTATCGGGACTGCAGGGAGCTTCAATAACCAATAACCAATAACAAAACCCATGCGACGCGACTTCGGATATTTTGAAGAGGACCAACTAGGGAAGCCGTACGATCTGAGACTGCTCAGAAAGCTTTTTCCTTATGTCCGCCCGTATGGTCTGTTGTTTGTGCTTTCCATCGGGCTTGTCACAGCCATTACGGTTCTGGACTTGACGCTGCCGTATCTCACCAAAGTGGCCATTGATCGCTACATTGTGCAGGACATTGCGAGTGACAATCGTGCAGGCGCCATACAGCAGCGTTTCTACGTGGCAGACATGCGGAGGCCTGAGACTGAAACGGTGGTCCGTCGATATCGTCCGTTCTTTGAGGTCGAAGGGCCCCGTGCAAAGATTCGGTACGAGAATCTTTCCAAGCTGAATCGGGCGGACCTTGTGGAGCTCCGGGGCCGCGATTATGCGGGCGTAGCCCGCGTAGCGTTGATCTTTTTGGGGGTCATTATCGGTCATTTTGTTTTCAGCCTTGGTCATGTGATCATCATGGAATATGCGGGACAAGCGATTATGCACGATCTGAGGTTAAGCCTTTTCAGACACATACAAGGGCTTTCCGTAGCATTTTTTACCAGAAATCCGGTAGGCCGTCTGGTGACCCGCATGACCAGCGATGTTCAAAACATGCACGAGTTTTTCACCTCTATCATCACCGTCCTTTTCAAAGACATTTTTCTGGTGCTTGGCATTACTGTGGTGCTGCTGGTCATGAACTGGCGCCTTGCGCTGATCTGTTTCTTGATGCTTCCGGTCATCTTTTTGGCCACGTCTTATTTCAGTCGCCTGGCCAGGGATGTGTTTCGGGAGCTGAGGGTAAAGCTTGCTGAAATCAACACGAAGCTGCAGGAGACCATTGATGGAATTCGTATCGTCCAGTTATTTCTCCAGGAGAAACAAAACTATAAGCGCTTTCGGAAACTCAACCACGAAAACTACCTGGCCGGAATGCGACAGATCAACATATTTGCCGTGTTTATGCCTGCGATCGAGGTTTTGAGTTCGGTGACCACAGCGCTCGTGATATGGTATGGGGGCGGACAGGTGCTGGCAGAGATGCTTAGCCTTGGAACGCTCGTGGCATTCATTGCCTACATGAGAATGTTTTTCCGTCCTATCCGGGATATTGCAGAAAAGTACAATGTTATGCAGTCGGCAATGGCTTCATCGGAGCGGATTTTTCTGCTTCTTGATACACAGGAACGGATTCCTGACCCCGAGGTGCCCGCGCAGATACCGGGCAAAGAGGCCGGTGTTTCTTTTGAGCATGTATGGTTTTCCTATGTGGGGGATGAGTGGGTGTTGAAGGACATCTCACTGGCGGTCCGGCAGGGCGAGACAGTAGCCATTGTGGGGCCAACCGGGGCGGGAAAGTCGAGCCTGATTCACCTTCTGGAACGATTCTATGATCCCACCAAGGGACGGATAACCCTTGGCGGGGTTGATATACGTGAGCTTCCCAAATCCCTGCTGCGCGACCGTACAGCCCTGATTACCCAGGACGTTTTTCTGTTTGCAGACACCTTACAGAATAACATTTCAGAAGGAAACCCGACTCTGACACCGGAACGGTTGCAAGAAATTATTGCAGCGTCCAATATCGAGCGGTTGATCCAACAGCTTCCAGACGGGCTCGATACGGTGCTCATGGAAGGAGGCCGCACCCTGTCAGGCGGTGAGCGCCAGTTGGTAGCGTTTGCGCGGGCTCTTGCCCGTGATCCAGAGATTCTGATCCTTGATGAGGCAACCTCGAGTGTGGATACGCAGACGGAACGCTTGATCCAGGAGGCAACGCTTCGACTGATGCAAAACCGCACGGCCATTGTGGTGGCTCACCGACTTTCCACCATACGCCATGCGAACCGTATCATCGTCGTCCACAGGGGGCGTATTAGAGAAATCGGCACCCACGACGAACTCATGGCCAAACAAGGGCTATACTATCAGTTGTACCAGTGGCAAACAGTGTCCTAGCCGGCAAACTCCAAAAACACAAACCCCGATGCGGCAGAGAAAAAGCCCGTTCTCTGCCCACCGGGGCCATGGCAGCTAAATTGCTTGGCAATAGAAAATATTTTTGCGTTACATAAATTTATATTGAATGCCAAACGCCAGGAACGTAATGTCTTTTTCGAATTTCACATTATATGAGGTGGTGCTGCCGGCAAAGTCGGTGAAGGTGTAAACAAAATCGTCACTGTCGTAGAACACCTGTCCGATGGCAAAGTTCAAATCCAGGTTGGGTATCACGGTCCAGGCCGCACCCGCGCCTAGGGTGTGGGCGTCCAGCTCGGGAAGCCAGGGCATCATATTCTCGGCGTCTACCCCGGTTTTCGTGTACAGATAGCCGAGACTGCCCTTGACCGTTTCGGTGAAGGCATATTCACAGGCAATGCCCAGATCAAAGCCGTCGTCCACATCACTTTCGTCCTGGGCTGTTCCGGGGATGTCGTCAAAACTGGCACTGTCGTTCAGATAGTACGTAAGGTTGGTCTCCAGCCGGATTTTGGGGTTCAACTGATAGGATGCCCCGATGGCAAAGATGGCGGGCAGGTTGCGCTCCCGTTCTTGGCCCTTGATACGGCCAAATTGGGGCAGGATAAAGTCGGTTATAGTGCCCACCGTAGGTGTAATTATTTCATCCCTCTTAACGTCCAGGTCAAAATCAAGATCCACCTCGCTTTCATACCGCACACCGATGTTCAGCTGATCGGTGGGCGCAATGTTCACGCCGAGCACGAAGCCCCAGCCGTCTGCCTTTTCTTCAAAATCGGCAGCAGCAAGAATCGGATCATTGAGGCCTGGAGCCGGAGCCGGAGGAGACGGAAGGGGAATGGGAGCAACCAGCGTCGCCCCCCCTTTGAATTCTAACTCTGTATCCACATAGCGCGCTGCCAGGGCTACAGAAAACATGTCGTTAATTTGATAGGCCCCGCCAAAGGTATAGCCCAGGCCGATCTGATCCCCGTCTAGGTTTTGGTTGGTAATTTGTGTATAGTTAAATAAATTCGTGCCACTTAATATGAATAGGTTCGCATTAGCATTGTCTGCAATACCCAAACCGATCTGAAGGGTGGTGAGGTTCCCTTGGTCATACTCAACCTCGCCGCCGCCCACCACATTGGACAAGCCGAAAAAACCGGCCCAGCGATCCTTTTTATAGACCGCAAACACACCCGGTACAATGGACGGCTCGTCCTGGTCATAATCCACGCCGTCGATTTGATTGTTGTAGTCTTTGGCAAGGTACTGGGCGGACACATTGCCGTACATTCCATCTTCCATCTTCATCACACCGGCCGGGTTGTACATCACGATGTCCGCCGAGTCGGTGGCCGCGTTCCGGTTCAGGGTACGGATATATTCCACGCTCCAGTTGGTCTTGTTGTCCGCACCCCCGGCAAACAGCGGCGATGCCCCGG
>JBFEUB010000130.1:0-9908 GCA_041547605.1 Desulfobacteria bacterium | reverse complement strand
TGGGCCAAACCACGTGCTTCCCACGGCAGGGACGGCTCGATTTGCCTCAGCCCTTTCCGTAGCTCATTTTCTGAAGAAGACGAGTGTTATTTATTACAGCAAAAAGGCGCTGAGAAGAGATGCTTCGGACATCGTCCGACTGGCAGAGATTGAAGGCCTGGCAGCCCACGCCAGGGCGGTGAAGATAAGGAAGGAGACGTGATGAACCCCAACAGCGAGCGCATTCCCGTGCTCGCAGGGGGCTTGCATCTTGGGCAGCAGGGGGCGTTGCAAAGGTTTCATTTTGCAAAACGGTTGATGACTAGGCGGTGGGCCTTGCCAAACTCGGCGATCTTGGCGGGGTCAAACCCTCCAGACAGATAAAACTTCGTGAAACCGGGCCTGTCGAGGAGGTGAAGGATAAAGCTCAGGTGTCCGGAATACCCTGTATCGTCGACGCGTTGAATCTCCTTTACTGCTTGTTTTGCCAGTGCCGCTGCCTGGCGATGGACCGTGGGGCCCCGACCGCGGCATTCTCTTACGGAATAGAGCTGGCGACAGCTGAAGGGACGAATATCGTAAATCATGCAGGTTTCGTCTACCTTTAAGAACGGGCACGGGGCAATCCTCGCCGTTTCTTTTGCGCGTCTATTTTCATCAATCTTCTTCTTGACGTCACGCCTGACGGGTTGAGGAAAGCGCTTGACGCGATCCCGGATGACAACTCCCTCAAGGGTGGTAGTGTCCACATCGCCCACGTCTGTGCAGCAATAGGCACATCCGATCTTGCAGATGGCGTGTTTCTTAAACGCACGGGCATCCCTGTCAAAACATTCATATATTTCTTTCAGCCTCTTCTCCTTTTCTTTCAGTGTCATATCGGGTCCATGTCCGTTTTCGTGCCCGTAGTTCGTCATCGAAACCGTAACCGCCCATTCGGCTTTTTATATAGCGGTTGTCAGAATAACGTTCCGATAAGAATAGATGACGATTGAAAATACTATTTGGCTCACTTGTGGGTGTGCAATTTTAGGGTTTTTGAACTGCAACAGCGAGCGCATTCCCTGTAGCTTGCTATAGGGTTAGCGAGCGAATCTAAAAATGGTCCCCTTCCTTACAGTCGGTGCGAAGCAATGCCGTCAGGCAGAACATTCGCTGCGGCTTGCTGCGGGGAGCTTCAATTCTCCTGGCTAAATCGTGCACGCAGTGGTTCTGTTCAAGCCGTCAGGCGCAACCGGAGCCCTCAGACAGCTTGCAATTTTAAACGCCGGTCACATTCAAGAATCTTCTCCCAAAATTACTCAATGTCGCTCGGAAAATGGCTTTTTGGCGATTCCATATTTTTGGAACGAATTCCTGGGACACGACACTAGAACCCATCTCAAAAATGTGGATCAGGGTTCAGGTCAAGGCGCGGGACGGCGAAAAAGCGCAGCATACACGACGGTAGCTGAGCATTTTGAGCCGGCCCGCAACGCCGCCAAGGGGACTTAGAGCCATTTTTGAGACGGGTTCTATCTCGTTTCTCGCTTCAAGACGGCAAGAAAGGCGGACTGCGGTATCTGGACCGAGCCAATCACCTTCATGCGCTTTTTCCCCTTTTTCTGTTTTTCAAGGAGCTTTCTTTTTCGGGTCACATCTCCGCCGTACAACTTGGCTGTCACGTCCTTACGAAACGGGGCAATGGTTTCGCGCGCAATAATCTTTGCACCAATAGCCCCCTGGATGATCACCCTAAACTGTTGTCTTGGGATTTCCTCCTTCAGCCTTTCGCAGGCATATCTGGCCTGCTGGGGAGCCCGGTCTCGATGAACGAGTTGAGAGAGGGCGTCTACCCTTTCGCCGTTTATTAGGATATCCAGTCTCACCAGGTCGCTGTCCCGATAGTCGAGTATTTCGTAATCAAAAGAGCCGTATCCTTGGGTACATGTCTTCAGCTTATCATGAAAATCGTATATGACCTCGGGCAGCGGAAGCTCACAGATCAGTTCGAGTCTGTTGCCCTCCAGGTACTGATGCCTCACACGGGTTCCCCGGCGTTCCAGGCAAAGCTTCATCACAGCACCCAAGTATCGGTCTGGCATCATCATCGAAGCCTTGATGTATGGTTCCTGCGTGGTGGCGATCCTGGTGGGATCAGGATAGCGTGAAGGATTGTCAATCGTGACCACGGTGCCGTCTTTCATGAGAAACCTGTATTTTACCGATGGTGCGGTGACAACAAGAGAAAGGTCGAATTCTCGCTCCAAACGCTCCTGAACCACTTCCAGGTGAAGTAGCCCGAGGAAACCACACCGGAACCCCGAACCCAGCGCCACAGACGTATCTTTTTCGTAGACCAGCGAGGCATCATTGAGCTTCAGCTTTTCCAGGGCCGCTGCCAAGTCTTCATACCCCTCGGAAGCGGCCGGGTAGAGAGAGGAAAAGACCACCGGTTTTACCTCCCGGAAGCCTGGCAGCGGCTTTTTGCAGGGGCGATCATCGTGTGTGATCGTGTCTCCGCATCTGGTATCACTTACAGTTTTTACCCCTGCAATGACGTAGCCGACGTCCCCGGCCGCGAGCATGTGTCTGGGAATCCTCTTGATCCTGAAAGTCCCAACCTCTTCCACCCGATAGGTGGCATCATTAGACATAAAGCGTATGGTGTCGCCGGGCTTTAGCGTTCCTTCAAAGACCCTGCAATAGATGACCGTGCCTCGGTAGATGTCGTACTGGGAGTCAAATATAACGGCCTGGAGAGGGGCCCCGGAGCTTCCCCGGGGTGGCGGCAGCTTGGTGACAATGGCTTCCAAGATTTCCTCTATGCCAATCCCCTTCTTGGCAGAGGCAAGGACCGCTGCGTCGGCGTCCAGCCCCAGTTCCTGTTCAATCTGGCCCTTGACCCATTCCACGTCAGCCGCAGGGAGGTCGATTTTGTTGATAACCGGAATCACCTCAAGGCCGTGATCCATGGCTAAGTAAAGGTTGGCAACAGTTTGCGCCTCAACCCCCTGGCTTGCATCGACAAGCAGGAGCACCCCCTCACATGAGGCCAAGGACCTGGAGACTTCATAGGTAAAATCAACATGACCCGGTGTGTCAATGAGGTTCAACGTATAGGTGTGGCCATCCTTGGCTTTATACGGCAGGGATACAGCCTGACTCTTTATGGTAATACCCCGTTCCCGCTCTATATCCATGGAGTCAAGTATCTGATCTTTAAAGTCGCGTTGGGAGACGATTCCGGTTGCCTGGATGAGCCGATCAGAAAGGGTTGATTTGCCGTGGTTGATGTGGGCAATGATGCTGAAGTTCCGGATAAGTTTCACAGCGCCTCATGATTCGTCGTAATTCACCGTTCGGGATAAGCAATGTCGCTTCTCTTCGGCCCCGAAGGCCGTTACCTGGCATGCTGTTAGCCTCGGCAGAAACGCTTGCGAGCCTCTGTTCAGTGGTTTCCCTTATTCTCCGCGGTACTTCCGAAAGCCAGGTCAAAGGCTCGTAAGTTTGTCTCCACAAACTTGGCCTTCGTCTTGGTGCGGATGGTTTCCTCAAAGGCCTCTTTGGGAATGGGGAGCACGCCGCTTTTGGCGAGAGCGCCGAGCATGACAATATTGGTTGCCAGCCCAGATCCAGCTTGTTCTGCCAACTGCTGAGCGCTCACGGTGATGAGCTGTTTAACCTGGCTGCGGATGAAGTCGAAGATTTTTTCCACATTTGGATAGAGGCCCTTGCCTATGGCCACAGTGTATGGAATTACAGGGACGTCATTGGACACCACCACAGAATGTCTCGAACATTTTCTCATGGCCCTGTAAGTCTCCACGGGTTCGAACCCAAGGAGGACGTCCGCCTCGCCGTCCGAGATGATGGGGCTTTTGATATCTCCCATCATGACCGTGGATTCCACCACGCCGCCCCGCTGCGCCATGCCGTGCACCTCACTGGTTACAGCATGATAACCCGCCCGGATGGCGGCCTCGGCCAGGACCGTGGTAGCCAAAAGGGTGCCCTGTCCGCCAACACCAGTTAAATAGACCCGATGGTTGTCCATTAGTCGCCCCCTTTAGCCCGAATCTTCTTCGGTCTGATCTCCTTGCAGAATTGTACACATACCCCGCAGCCAATGCACATGTTTTCGTTGATTATCATGGGCGTGTCCGCATCCGGATCCGAGTCCTTGTATAAGGCCGGGCACCCAAAGGTATCGATACAGGTGGTGCAGTCTGTCGCGCACCCCGGGCCTACCGCAAAAGCCCGCTTTTTCTTCTTCTTGTCTGTTACTCTTCGCTCGTACAAGGGGCACGGGGCCTTAGCCACAATGACTGACAATTCGTTCGAGTCGAGGGCTTCCTTCACCGCTGCCTTGGTTTTGGCGAGATTGATGGGATTGACCGCAGATACCTGTTCCACACCGCACGCTCTCGCGATGTCCGCGATGGGGATAGACGGCTTGTCCCATCCAGGTGGGGTAAGATCTACACCGGGATGGGGTTGGTGGCCGGTCATGGCTGTTGTCCCGTTGTCGAGTACTACCAGTATGAAGTTGTGTTTATTGTGTACCGCATTGATCAAACCCGTGATGCCCGAGTGAAAAAACGTAGAGTCACCTATGAAGGCAATGACGCGCTGATCTGTGGCCCTGGCAATGCCTGCTGCTGAGCTGACACTGGAACCCATGCATATGAGAAAATCCGCCGTTTGCAGCGGAGGCAGGAGCCCAAGGGTGTAGCACCCGATGTCCGTGGGAAATATCGCCTCGGTCTGGGTTTCTGCCAGCACGCTGTTTACAGCAAAGTACGTAGCCCGGTGGGGACAGCCTGCGCACAGGTTTGGCGGCCGCATCGGAAGCTGAGCCGACTGGGGATCTTCCTTGATATCAACCGGCTTCGGGGGCGTGTAGTCAACATTAAAGAACCTTGCGATGACTTCCCGCACCATGCCTGGATCGTATTCGTAAAGCCGCGAGAACAACTCTGGCCCCTTTCCGGCAATCGGAATGGCAAGGCCGTTTGACTGTGCCGTGACTTTTAGGTCGTATTCAAGGCTTGGTTCCAGCTCTTCCACGACCAGGATCTTGTCGATAGACCTGACAAATTCCACTGCCAGCTTGTCTGGAAAGGGGTAAGAGAAACCGAGCTTCAGTATCTTCACGCGGTCCTGAATACCGAGATCCTGAACAGCATCGGACACGTAGTTATAGGCAATGCTGCTCGTGGCAATGCCCCACCCACCCGCTCCGGTAATCGTGTTAAATGGAGACGCGCACGCCATCTCTCTGGCTTTTTCCGCTTGCGCGAGCAAAACCTTATGGCGCACGCGCGCATTGGCAGGCACGGTCACAAAGCGGGAACTATCCTTTTCAAAGGTCCCCTTCGTATGAAGGGGCTTCAAAGCCCCGGTGGTCACAATGCCTCGGCAATGGCTCAAGCGCGTGGTGGTTCTTAGCAGGACAGGGAGTTCCAGGGCCTCGGAAAGCTCGAAGGCCGCTTCGGTCATCTCTTTGGCCTCCTGGGGTGATGTGGGCTCAAGCATAGGGAGGCTGGATAATCTCGCGTAGATGCGATTGTCTTGTTCGTTCTGACTTGAAAACATGGATGGATCATCGGCTGTGACAACAACCATGCCACCGCGAACGCCTACATATGCGAGCGTCATGAGGGCATCGGCGGCCACGTTAAGACCCACATGTTTCATGCTGCACATGCTTCGCAGCCCGGATACAGAAGCCCCTGCCGCCGTCTCCAGGGCTACTTTTTCATTGGTGGAGTACTCAAAATAGAGTTCGGAAACAGAAGCGATCCGGAAAAAGTTGTCGCCTATCTCCGATGACGGGGTACCCGGATAGGTTGTGGCAAATGCCACCCCGGCCTCCAGGGCACCTCTGACAATGGCTTCATTTCCCAAGAGGAGAAGCTTCTTGCCTTCCTCTTGCGTTAACAGGGGATGCATCATAGACCTCCATCGGTTTGGGCTGCAACAGCGGGCGCATGCCGTGCGTACTTGTTGCTGTAAACTATCATTCTATCACAATTATGGCGCCCCTTCGACCCATGAAACAGGGGAATGCATAACATGAGACCATGAGACAGGCAAATCATTAACTCAAGTTTCGCCTCCTTTTCGACTATTTGAAGTAACGCCAATGAGGGAGAAAAGGCCTCTTCGATACGCGATAATGATGACTGACCGCTTTTACACGGACCAGAGATTGATAGGTACGCAAATTCGCTTCACTGCGGCCTAATATTGTTTATAGATCCGTTAGGTTATAACGGATGTTATGTCAATCTTGATGAGTCGCAGCGTTTCAAAGCCGGATGGACGCCGGCCTCATGCCGTCAGGCTCGATGAGGTTCCGATGGTCCTTGTGCGAGGCATGAAATTTCCCCGGTTGGCAAGGCAAGAATGGCTGGCCCCGCAAAAAATAGTTGTTGACAGGTATCCTGTTTGGAGGTATAATTACTAAAAATCTTCGCAGAGTTATCTACCTATGGGAAAGAATTCGGACGATTGCGTGCTATTTTCATTTGGACGCTTCTTTTTTTGCTTTAGAAGCGTCCGCCCGGTTGTCTAGCCCAAGAAGGTTAAAGGCTCCGGGTGGACCAAGGCGGTCTACTCGGGGTTTTTTAGATCTGGAAGCCTGAAGCCCCGAGAAGAAATTTCTCGGGGCTTTTTTAGTTGGCGTGGCATGTCTTGCTGTAAGGGGTCATCGGCTTTTCTAATCCGAATGATGGACGTGTCTTGTATTTTCCAGCACAACGGTTGAAGAAAGGGGTTATCAATGATTCTTGTTCTGAAGGAAGGGATCACACAGGAAGAGAAGGATCGCATCCGGAGCACACTGCGCGGAGAGGGGTATCTTGTCCGCGAAATGTCAGATGCGGGGCGGTCTCTGCTGGGGGCTATCGGAGAGGCCACCCGGGACGTTGATTTTTTTGAAAGGCTTCCGGGGGTGGAAAGAGTGATCCCTATTTCGAGCGCTTTCAAGCTGGCTAGCCGCAAGATGCATCCGCAAGACACCCTTGTGCATGTTGGGGATGCAGTGATCGGGGGCGAGCGCATCGTCGTGATAGCAGGCCCGTGTGCGGTGGAAAGCAGGGAACAGGCCCTTGCCACGGGAAGAGAGGTCAGGAAGTACGGTGCGGTTCTGTTTCGCGGAGGGGCCTTTAAACCGAGGACATCCCCGTATACCTTCCAAGGCCTTGGGGAAGAAGGTCTCAGAATCCTGGCCGAAGTCCGGGAGGAACTCGGTTTGGGCGTGGTCACAGAGATCACGTCACCGGCCCAGGCAGACATGATGATGAAATATGTGGATATGGTCCAGGTTGGGGCGCGGAACATGCAAAACTTTGAGCTTCTAAAGTGCGTGGGCCGAATGGGCAAGCCGGTATTTCTGAAGAGGGGGCTTTCAGCGACTATTGAGGAGTGGCTGATGTCGGCGGAGTATATCCTTTCTGAGGGAAACGACCATGTCGTGCTTTGCGAGCGAGGAATCCGCACATTTGAACCGTATACGCGTAACACCCTGGACCTCTCTGCCATTCCGGTGATTAAGAACCTGACACATCTGCCGGTGGTTATCGATCCAAGCCACGCCACGGGCATGCGTGAAAAGGTGAGCCCCATGGCCCGGGCTGCCATAGCCGCAGGGGCCGATGGTCTCATGATCGAAGTGCACCATGACCCGGATAAGGCTCTTTCGGACGGGCCACAGAGCCTCTACCCAGTCCAGTTCGGGCAGTTGATGCGAGACATTTATGTGATTGCACCTGTTGTGGGCAAACAGCTCGATTTTGGTTATTTGGAGAAAGCCAAAGCGGTCAGGCATATGAACGCGACCCGGGGAGATGGCGATCGCCGTGCTGCCTTCTTAGGGGAACTGGGGACCTTCAGCCACAAGGCTTGCACTCAGTATTTTGGGACCGACGTGAGGGCCGAGCCGATGTCTTCGTTTGCGCAAATCTTTGAAGCCGTCAAGCGGGGGGATGTCGATTTCGGTGTGGTGCCCTTGGAAAACTCGTTGACCGGCAGTATCCATGAGAACTACGATCATCTTCTCGATTACGACTTGAGGATTATCGGTGAGATCACGCTTCGAATCATGCACCACCTGATCGGCCATCCAGAGGGAAAGATTGAAACCATCCAGCGCGTGTTATCGCATCCGCAGGTTTTTCAGCAATGTCGCCAGTTTCTGGAGCAGCATGCAGAGTGGGAACTTGTTTCAGCCAAGGACACGGCAACGGCTGTAAGACAGATCAAGGAGAGGGGCGCCTTGAGCGATGCAGCCATTGCCAGCAAGGTAGCAGCCGAGATTCACGGGATGGCGGTTTTCCAGGAAGGGATAGAAACCAATCCGAGAAATTATACCCGGTTTGTGGTCATCTCTACCAGGCCGTTTGAGAATGGCCCTCGCCGGAAATCTTCCCTCATCTATTCCACGGGGAACCGGCCGGGTGCCCTTTTTGAAACCTTGAAGATATTTGCCGAAGAGGGAATCAACCTGGTAAAGCTCGAGTCGCGCCCCATTCACGGAAAACCGTGGGAGTACATGTTTTATGTGGATCTTGAGGCAGATATTGAATCTCCTTCGTTCAGACCGGTTATTGAAGCACTCGAGAAAAGGACGGACTACCTGAGGGTGCTCGGAAGTTATTAGAAGTGGTTTCAAAACCCTTTTTCTCGCTTGTTTGACCATTTTAGAGAGTCCTAAACTCCCTCCGCTAAAATTGGAAAACTCGGGCTAACACCCTCAAACAGTACCAATTTTTGCACTTCGCCTCGCTAAGGACTTTTAGCCAAAATGGTCAAAATGGACTCGCTAAAGGATTTTGAAACCAGCTCTGGAGCAGTTCTCAAAGATATATTCCGCTTGACGAGCCGGTTAGGGCTTGTGGAAATGTTATTTGTTGCTTTTTTGTAAAAGTGGGTATAAATGGCAGTCTATACACACCCTGCCTGGAGGTGCACCAGGGGTGTGAAGACATAATGACTAATATCAACCAAGAGGAGGAAAAACAATGCGTATGAGAATGTTCATCCTGGCGGTCGTATTAATCGTTCCTGTCTTTCTGTTTAATGTTTCATGTGAAAAGGAACAGCCGGTATCGGAGGAGTCCGCACTGGAGCAGCCTGCCGAGGAGTCCGTGGGGGTAGAGCCCCAGCCGGCTGAGGTTGAAGAGCATGAGGCTGCGGATTACGAGGCCGTTGAAGAAGAGGCTGAAGGTGAGGATGTAGGCCACGAGGCCGTTGAAGAAGAGGGCGAGGGTGAGGATGTGGGCCACGAGGCCGTTGAAGAAGAGGGCGAAGAAGAGGATGTAGGCCACGAGGCCGTTGAAGAAGAGGGCGAGCCAGAAGAATAAGCGCACGGTCCTTCTTTTCCAAGTACAGGGGTCATGCGTTTGATCTTGAAGAACATGAGCGGGGAGCCCTGAACTGATCCCGGGAGTATGAGATGCAGGATCGGGGCTTCCCCATCCCTGCCCCCCCCACTAAACAATTACCTAATTTGAATCCGTATTAAATACCCAAAAAAGGAGTGTTGACCTAAAACAAACTTTGATAGAAAGTATGGTCAGCGAAGACCGGTCACAAATGGCCTGCCTTTAGCTCTAAAGCCCTGAATTCTCAGGCCCCTGGGTGCCTCGGTCATGCCCTCGACCTGCTTGGTTTCGGGGCTTTTCAGTCTCGGCTTCTTGACCTGCCTGCTTCCCACACACGCCATGCTCCCGCAAGACAGACCCCCCGCCCTTTGGTCGGAGAGCTTCAGACTCTCTCAGGTCCTGCATGTCCCTGAAGTTAATAGACTGATTGTCAAAAATATGTTCCGTTTGCTCGCAAGTCGTTGATGATTGAAAATATTATTTGGCGAACGACATTGTGCAATTTTGGAGAAGATTTTTGAATGTGACTGGCGTTTAAAATTGCAAGCTGTCTGAGGGCTC
>JBFEUB010000129.1:0-9974 GCA_041547605.1 Desulfobacteria bacterium | reverse complement strand
AGCGCAACAACTCGGGCGGAGCCCTCAGACAGCTTGCAATTTTAGACGCCAGTCACATTCAAAAATCTTCTCCAAAATTGCACAATGTCGTTCGCCAAATAATATTTTCAATCATCAACGACTTGCGAGCAAACGGAACATGTTTTTGACAATCAGTCTAGATCACGCGGAGCACTTTCAGAAGGTTTCTTGGGACGCAGCCACGGGGCCTAAGACGCATTTTTTGAGATGGGTTCTACGCTACCTCATGCCATTTCTGGAGACTCGTGAAGTAGAGGCCAATCTTTATTTGTGCGAGATCAAGGCGTCTTGCCTTCGCCAGCATGGCCTGGTAAGCGAGCAGTTGAGACCGGTAATATTCCGCCTGCTGTTCTACAAATTCAATCTCACCCTGTCCGGTCGCTGGCCGTGAGGTCTTGAAATCAACAATCCACCAAACGTCGCCGTCTTGCCTCACAAAGTCGAGGATCCCTGTCTGGACCGTGCCCCGCTGTTTCAGCGCTTCTATGGCGAATTCACTTTGGCCATCAGGGGTCTTTCGGTCAAGTAACCATTTGAAGAACGCCTCTTTCTGACAAGTTGTTATCTCAGAAGCAATTTCATGCGCTACCGTCCTTGCCGTGTCCGCATCCATGCCTCCGGCAGCTAGGGCCGTGGCGATTCTTTCGGTTTCCGGAAGTACACCGTCTTGCCACAGAGTCTCGATGAGCCGATGGGTTATGGTTCCTCTCATGGCAGCATATTCTGGGAGTTCGGTGGCGTCGTTCTCGGCATCTTGTTCATATCCCAAAGCATCCGGAAGTTCCGAGGGCGCTTCAACGACATAAGGGAACGGCTGCGTCTCAAAGGGGGCTGGGGATGGCAGGGGCTGAATCTGCGGACCCCACTCCGGGGCTGCCGGGCCACGGACGGGGTTGAAAGAGACGGAGACGAGTTTCTCATGGTGATCGGTTGTGTCACTCAGGGCCCAGCCCAGCGGGGTGTCTTTAGGAGCATTTAGCCCTGTTTTGGCATGCGTTGCCACCCCGCTTAAGAAGAGCGCTTCCCTGGCGCGTGTTACCGCCACATGGAGGAGTCGCCTGGCCTCCCCCACGCGGCGACCATTGGCCAGGCGCTTTAATAAGGGATAGATAGGCTGAGGTTCGCCCAGTCTTCTGTCAGGCCCCATGGCGATCATCGGGAGTCCGGGAGGCTCTGAAGAGCGTTCCAAAATATACGGTGGCGGCTGGGCCACTGCGAGGGGTCGCCAGTCCATATAAGGGAGAAAGACCACGTCAAACTCAAGGCCTTTGGCTGCATGGACCGTCATCAAGTCTACTGGAGCACCGGTTGCGTCCGGGGACTCAGGGGCATAAAGCGTTTCGAGGGCCAAATCAAGACGAAAAAGGGTGTCTTCAGGTATCCCTGCCTCCATGGACTCAAGAACATCAAGGAAGAAAAGGCAATTGGCCACGCCTTCAGCGCCAAACCGGGCTGCTACGCTTGCAGGACCATCAAGGGCCATCCACACATCTCGGACCACAGCGGCCAAAGGGTCTCTGCCCAGGCGTTGACGGCCCAGGTTCACCGCATCCCGTATTCGGGCAATTTCCGGATATTGTTTGGCACAAAGCATAAGTTTCTGAGACCAGGTGGCAAGGGGTGTCCGGGCGATTTTGAGCAAGAAACTGGAATCTACCCAAGCCCAAGGCGACCGGACAAGCGCTGCCCAGGCAAGATCATCGTGGGGCCGGCACAGGGCAGTGGCCATTTGATACAGATGCATTACTTCCGGTTGTTTAGCTACCTTGAGCCCTTCCTTGACGCGAACAGCCTGACCGGTTTTTCGCAGCGCGCTCAGGTAAAGAGGCAATCGGTTTCTCGTAAAAAGGAGTATCCCGATGCTGCGCGCAGGCGACTGTTGCGCCTCAGACAGGACCGTTTGGGCTAACCACTGGGCCTCTGCCTCTGCCGGGGAGGATACGGAGGCGTCTTTAAAGAAAACGCTCAGGGACACAGGAGGGCACTGCGCGTTGTCTTGAACCAAGGGCTCGGGGTGTGCCGTTGATGGCTGAAAAGGGACTTCATCGAAAGCGGGTTTTGGATTGGCCATCACGGTGCGGCTGAAAAACTGGTTCGTCCACGTGACCAACGGCGCTCGCGAACGAAAGTTCGCTTCAAGCTGAACGTTTGTCACTGGGAGAAGCCCCTGGCCTGAAACCGGTATCCCCTTTTTTGCTTCCAGAAAGAGTCGCACCTCGGCCTTTCGGAAGGCGTATATGGACTGCTTGGGATCTCCCACCAGAAACAAGGTGCGACCGTCACCCGGGGTCCATCCCGCACACAAGCGTTGGAGGAGTATCCATTGGCTGCGGCTTGTGTCCTGGAATTCGTCTACAAGGATCTGCTGGATGCGATGATCAAGAAACAGCTGAAGGTCACTCGGGGCCTCTTCGCCCAAGATTCTCAGAGCCGCCTGTTCTAGTCCCACGAAGTCAAGGAGATGCTGCTGCCGACACTGACTCTCGTACGTGGTTATTGCCCGGGCGACCAGTATAATCAGATCGGCTAAAGCATCAATATCCGCCAGAGGCACCTCCGGCCCGGGCAGATCTCTCAGGTTGGAAAGCAGGCGGGTTACGTCCACGGGAAGGCCTCTTACGTGTCGCCCCCATGGGCCTTTGGCAAACCCTTTGTAGAAACCACCCATGGTCGGACCGGTCTGTTGGCGGGGCCGTCCGTCCTTTGTGGTCAAGACCTCGGCCAAGACCTTCCAGGCCGAAAGGTCCTCCCAGGCCATTCCCGGAAGGTCTTTAGGAAGGGTATCCGCATTCGGGGCCCCCTTTTTCTTGAGGTGACGCTGAAATGCGTTCCAGTTTTGACAAAGGGATGTTGCCTGGAAGGCTTCAGCCGCCTCGTTGAGGAATCCGCGAACAACACCGCCAATACGCTGCGTGAGGACGGACCCGAACGCTTCCATATTCGGATAAGCCCTGAGCGCTTCGACGAGATCGGAAAAGAGGTCCCTCCTTTTTAGCAGGTCTTTTATCTCATCCACAAGCGCAGGGAGGCGGTTGTTCAGGCGGAGGAGGCGGTTTTCAAATGCCGTGCGCTCAGGGGCGCCCTCGGGCATCGAGACAACATCGTGAATCATCCGCCGAATCGATTCGTCTAGAACCGGCTCCTGTTCTTGTTCATCAATGACCATACTTTCTGGCGGGACCGCTGCTTCCAGAGGCGCTCGCTTTACCAATGCGTAACAGAACCCATGAAAGGTCATCACCTGGAGCCCTTCCGGGGAAAGGAGAAGGAAGCGGTTGGCTTCATGGTGCTTGAGGGCTTCTTTGGCGCTTTCTAACAATTCCGCCTCAAGGCCACTGGCGGGTGGAAACCCGGCGTGGGCCTTCTGGAAAAGGGCTCCTATACGGGATTTCATCTCGCTTGCAGCCTTGTTTGTGAAGGTGAGGGCCAGGATCTCATGGGGATGCCTTACACAGCTCAAAAGTTTAATCAACCGCGCGACAAGAAGCATGGTTTTGCCGGAACCCGCAGGGGCCTGTACATGGTGGCTTTGCGTTATATCAAGTGCAAGCTTTCGGGCCTTGTTGTCCGCGGGAAGCTTCATATCATGCGTCATGTTCTATAGTGGTTCTCAGAAGTGCGTCCCGATTCGCATGCCCGTTGTGGCTACCGCCCTCGTCCGCATGTCCGCATGCCCATTTTGATCGGGACAAGGACCGGGATTGCTCGGCCACATCACATATAAAAAGCGGACTCCTGCCTGCCGCACAGGGGCTTGTACGGGCAGTACTGGCACGCCGCTTTTTGCCTGGCGCCGTCTGAGACCGGGTAAGGGTTTGCCTTAAATTCACCCGAGGCGAGCTTATTGCCCAAGGCCTCCACAGCTTCTTTCCACAGCTTCAGAACGGGATCCCAAATCCCGTCTTTTGGTGTAAGCGCCTTATGGCCAACGGACGAAGGCCCCTTCAGGAGGATATATCCGCCTGAGACATGGGCGCCTGGCCCGGGAGCTTTTTCCAATCCGGCAATCCGGTGTTCTTTGGCAGCGAATACGTACGCCGGGATTTGGGGATCGATGAGATGTTCAACCACGGCCTGTTTCGAGGGATGTTCTCCACTTTTGTAATCCCACAACATCAGGCCTTTGTCCCTGTGACCGTCAATTCGATCGATCCGACCAGAAAGAGAAAAGGGCCATCCGGGGGCTGTAAGGCCTTCAAAAGAAGATTCTTCGGATAACCAGCACCAGCCTTCATCAAGGCGTTGTAATTCAACATCTAACCACTGCGTCAGCAACCCGGGCGCTTCATCGTTGCCACCGATCCATCTGCGCCGTTCCATAACACGGCTATGCCGGCCCAAAGCATCTTTGCCTGCGTGGTGAGCCTGGCCATGATCAAGCGACAACGCCTCGTCCGAACACGCCCTGATGAGGGTCTCCATGAACGCTGCGTCCTTCTTTTCGGTTGGGGCTTGATCACGATATCTACGGGTGAAAAAGGCCAGTGCTCTGTGGAGACGATTTCCGCGTTCTGAGGGAGACATTCCCATAATGAGTTCCTCGAGCGGAAAGACCTTCAATACGGTTTCCGCATAGAAACGGAAAGGACAGACAAAGGCCGCGGCCAGTTGCGAGACAGAGACCGCCTTGGGCAGAATGTCACCCGCAACAGGGGGATCGTCTGGCGGGAAGACTGCCGGGTTCGCCAGACCCTTCTTGGCGTCCTGGAGCCACGTTGCGCGTGCCCACACGGGGTCTGGTGCATTCCATGGATCTACAGTCCGATGTACCTCTTCGGCGGCAACCTGGGCCCAGAACGGAGACGCAGCCAGGGGCTCGGCCGACTCTTCCTCAGGCCGAATCAGCGTGACATGAGGAGCACAGGCAAGCAGATGGCGAAAGGCTTCTTCGCCGAAGGCGTATTGGCTTTCAGCAGTTGCGCCCTGGACTTGATGGCGCTCCCAGGCATCAAGCAACGGAAGAGGCCGCACAGGGCTAGGAAAGCTGGCGGCTGAAAGGCCAATCACGTAAAGCCTTTCAAAACTGAGTCCCCTGGACTCTATGACTCCTAAAACCTGAATACCCGCCTCCTCGCTTCCCTGGGTCTGCACCCGTTCCTTGGAGAGGAGATGCTGTAAAAGGCCTTTGAAGTCCGCAAGATTCATGGATGTTCTTTTCAGATCCTCCCGCATGCGGTGCAATACCGTTCTCACGTGGCGCCAGGCCACACTATCCGCTTCATCTGTAATGACCGGAAAGCCGACCGCATTCCAGAATTCTTCGAGGGTGCGAACCCACTCAGAAACCGTGCGATCAGATCCTTGTAGAAAGCTGCCCAGGGCCTGCTCGAGCGTTGGATGGCTGCCGTTCACCTGCGAGAAGATCTCCGGCGAGTGATCCAAAAGTGTCTGGAGGAGAGAACGGAGATCAGTGTCCATGCCCTGTTTACGCCACACAGAGTCTGCCCGGGCGATGCGATCCCGGTTTGTAGCCCAGCGGGCATAATAGGTTGAAAGGACTAACGCGAGGAGCAGGGTGCGGGGTTGGCCTTGTGCCCAGAAGCGCAAAGGAAGAACGCCTGATTGAACCAGCGGTTGGTCCAATAGGGGGGTACCCAGGGAGATGTTGTAAGCGGACCGACTCTGATCAATCGGCTTTCCCATGATTTCTCGAAAAGCATGTTTAATGCACGGTACGTACGTCTCAGTATCTGGCACCACCACGCCGAGGCGGTTGAGGGAAGTAGTCCGAGCATCGGTGACCAGCTCTCTCGTCAACCATGCCACCTCTTGTTTTCGGCTTGGTGTAACAACGCGTTCCGTTATCTCAGGGGCGCCCGCGGGAAGGTCAAAACGCCTCAACGTACATTGGCTTGCCAGGCAGTCGAAGAGTGTGTTTTCTACGGGGGCCGGCGCCTCAAAGGCGGCCAGAACGATGACTTTGGGCAGCCGAACAGAGCCTTTTTGGATAGTTTGGGCAAGCTGCAGAGGCAAGAAGGCCGGGTGAAACCCTTGAAGGTCATGGACTAGAGCTTCAAAGGCCCGGATGATGTCTCGGCGCCACGAAAGAATTGGTGTGGCCGAGGCCGTAGGCCCCTCACGGGAAAGGCCATGGCGGACCAGAACCGTGTAGGTTTCATCCAGGGCCTGAAATAACTTCATATCGGGGAGAAATGGCGCTGGTGGGGGCACGCGGTCTGAAGCCTCCTTCCACAGGTGGAGACAGCTTATGTGCGAAAGCGGACGTGTTGAAGGCCAGGTCATGTTCCAGGTTTTCCAGATCCAGGCGTTTAGGCTCAAGATGTCTGGAGGAACCCAACCCATCTTGCCAGCAGCCATCTGGACCTCCCTGTATGTGTGCTTGAGATGACGCGCAAGGCGACCTCCGGAGGTGAGGATCAAGGTGCCTGGCTGGCACCGAGCGAGGAGGGCGGCCTGAAAGCCCTTGTTATCGTGGTAGGTCATATCCAACTGCAACCACCAGCATGAAACCCCGTTACGGTCTATCGGGACCGCAGAGGGCTTCAATTGTGCCGAAATTATTGAAAATAAGCGTGGGATGTCTTGACAATTCGTGTTTGGTTACATTACAGTCCTGCGAACCTAAAGGCAAGAGACCTTTGCATAGCCGCTTCTCACTCAGTTACATGAGCTTTTTGACCCGTCTACGGGCTTGCTCACTAAATCCTAAAAACTCGGCCTAACGGCCTCAAACAGTTTAGGCTTTGCCCGCCGAGTAGGGCACGTTCGCTTCGCCCGGATGGGTGCCCAAAAAGCTCATAATGGGCGTTCGAAGTAGTTCTGCAAAGGTCTCGGCAAGTCATGAACTGCAACAGCGAGCGCATTCCCTGCAGCTTGCTGCAGGGAGCTTCAATACCATTCATCAGCGGCCCTGTCCGTAAGAAAAAGGGAAACTATGGCGAAGTTTTTGGTCACTGGCGGCGCTGGATTCATCGGCTCGAATATTGTGAAGGCACTTCTCTCCCGGGGGGACGGAGTGCGCGTCCTGGACGATTTTTCGACTGGAAAACAAGAGAACCTCAAGTTTGCGGCGATCTCTCCGGATCTTGTGAGCAATCTTGAAATCGTGCAGGGCAGCATCGCAGACCTCGACGTTTGTCGGAACGCTGTGGAGGGGGTGCAACATGTCCTTCACCAGGCTGCGATACCTTCGGTGCCGAGGTCTATCGCCCGGCCCCTCGAGTCAAACCGGGCCAATGTGGACGGGACGCTAAACCTCCTTGTTGCAGCTCGGGACGCGGCCGTAAAGCGGGTGGTTTTTGCATCTTCATCTGCCGTGTACGGTGATGCTCCGGGGTTCCCAAGGGAGGAAACGATCATTCCGCGGCCTCTTTCGCCGTATGCCGTCCAGAAGCTAACCGCTGAACACTACATGCGCGTTTTCTATGATCTATTCGGCCTTGAGGCTGTATCTCTTCGATATTTCAACGTTTTCGGCCCTAATCAGGACCCAGACTCGGAATATGCGGCTGTGATTCCGCGGTTTATCAAGGCGTTAGTGACCGGAACATCGCCAACAGTATACGGCGACGGGGAACAATCCCGCGACTTTACGTATGTGGATAATGTGGTTTACGGGAACTTGCTTGCGGTTGAGGCCGACGAAGCCCCTGGCAAGGTGATTAACCTTGCATGCGGCAGCCAGCTCACCCTAAACCAACTCCTGGTCGTGCTAGGACGGATTACGGGGTCGGATGCAGAACCCGTGTATACCGATCCCAGGCCTGGCGATGTGCGCCACTCCTGGGCTGACATCACGCTCTCCGAACGCGTCTTGGATTACAAACCCCAGGTCCAGCTTGAGGAGGGCCTGCGCCAGGCAGTAGACTACTTCTACAACTTATTCAAATCACCAAAGAAATAGTAATGGGCCTGTTGGCTTTCAGAAGAAAACACACCTCTAAACAAGCCTATGGGTAAAGAATTGAATAGCGCCCATTCATAAATAACGTGACAAGTGCTGGCCGTAGCGTAAATTTCCAATTCATAAATGAGGACTTTTTTTGATGAGCAAGGCCGCACAAGGGTTTTCGTTGAGGCGTACAAGATGGTACTCGGCAGACGCAAACCCGCGGAGAACGCCGCTCATAGGAAAAAGGGCCATTTATGGATGGAAATTCACTGATACGCTCAAACAGTGACCCAGTTTAGAATCGGATCGCCTGCATGCCCATGCGGATCCGCTTCACATCCCCAAACGGATGGCACTGTGACCACAACCGTCACAATGGCCTTGATATTGTGTTATAGATCCGAAAGAAAAGCATGAGCTGGATCTTGGCATGATCGTCCTGAGCTAAAGGTGGCCAAGCATGATGAAAATTTTCAAATATCCCTCAGGGCCTGCCCGGAAGCGGTTGGAGGTGATCGTAAACCGAGGCGTTGCCTTCAAGGCCAAGGATGTCCAGGCTGTGAAAAGGATTCTGGCTGATGTTCGAAAGAACAAAGACAAGGCCCTGATCGGCTACATTAACCGGTTCGATGCGCCTGGACTCACGATCAAATCGCTCAAAGTTTCTAAGAAAGAGTTGGACCAGGCCCAGCACAGCGTGGAGAAAGGGTTTGTCAGAAGCCTGAACAAGGCTGCTAAACAGATCGAGGCTTTTCACAGACATCAGATTCAGGAGTCCTGGTCCACAACGCGTGCGGATGGCAGCATCCTGGGACAACTTGTTCGGGCGGTCAATAGGGCAGGGGTGTATGTGCCGGGGGGGCGTGCGGGTGAGACACCGCTTGTATCATCGGTTCTCATGGGGTGCATTCCGGCAAAGGTTGCCGGCGTGAAAAATATTTGCATCACGACACCGCCGACAAAACGCGGTAAGATAAACCCGTATATCCTTGCAGCGGCGAAGAAAATTGGTGTTGACACGATCTTTAAGGCTGGAAGTGCCTGGGGAATCGCCGCCTTGACCTATGGGACAGAGACCGTTCCCAAGGCGGACGTCATCGTGGGGCCCGGGAATGTCTTTGTGACCATTGCCAAGAAGATGGTGGCCGGGACGGTGGGGGTGGACATGGTGGCAGGGCCGAGCGAGATTCTGGTGATTGCTGATGAGAAGGCAAGCCCGGATTATATCGCGGCCGACCTGCTATCCCAGGCCGAACATGATGCGCTTGCTTCTGCCATCTTGCTCACTTCATCTGCCGCGTTGGCCGACGCCGTGGTTGTTGCTATCAGGGGCCAGGTGAGGGAGCTTCCGCGCCGGGAGATTGCCGAAGCGTCCCTTAAGGCTTACGGGGCCGTGATCGTGACGCCCAATCTTGCTGCCTGCTTTGATCTGGCCAATGAGATTGCGCCGGAGCACCTGGAGCTCCACGTCGAGAAACCCGAACAATACTTAAGCCGCATTCAAAATGCCGGAGCGGTCTTTCTTGGGCGCTACACCCCCGAACCGGTCGGGGACTACATCGCTGGGCCAAACCACGTGCTTCCCACGGCAGGGACGGCTCGATTTGCCTCAGCCCTTTCCGCAGCTCATTTTGTGAAGAAGACAAGTGTTATTTATTACAGCAAAAAAGCGCTGAAAAGAGATGCTTCCGACATCATCCGACTGGCAGAGATTGAAGGCCTGACAGCCCACGCAAGGGCTGTGAAGATAAGGAAGAAGACGTGATGAACCCCAACAGCGAGCGCATTCCCAGCTCCTCTCAAGAGCGGAACGGCAGGGAGCTTGCATAACCTTGGGCAGCAGGGGCGCGTCGCAAAGGTTTCATTAAGTTTTCAATACGCCGTTCCGCTTGCGGCGGGGTAAAATACTGTGCAATGAGCTTTGCAGGCAATTACGATTTCACAATCACGCGTTTGCCGGCTTGCATCTTTTGATCGTTTTTAAGCTCGCTGCACTAAATTGCAAAAACTCGGGCCACCGCCCTCAAACAATGTGCAATTTTACGTTCCGCTTCGCTAAGAAACGATGAGCAAAAGCTGCAAAGGGCTTCACAGCGTGATT
>JBFEUB010000128.1:0-10113 GCA_041547605.1 Desulfobacteria bacterium | reverse complement strand
GTAAGGAAGGGGACCATTTTTAGATTCGCTCGCTGACCCTGTAGCAAGCTACAGGGAATGCGCTCGCTGTTGCAGTTCAAAAATCCTAAAATTGCACACCCACAAGTGAGCCAAATAGTATTTCCAATTGTCATCTATTCTTATCGGAACGTTATTCTGACAACCGCTATAGAACTGAGTTTCCTGGGGGTTCCCTGAACTGCAACAGTGAGCCCATTCCCTGTCCCGACATGTTGGGACTGCAGGGAGATTCAATCTTGTGTGGACGGCGGTGTGGGCAACAGCCCGACAAGACCTATCCCCATCAGGGGACTAGGGTATATTTCGAGTGAAAAGGGGAGTCGGGCATCAACTTTCACAGGGGTGCGACGATGTCCTGGTATAAGGTGGTATTGACTAATCTGCAAATCGCGGCAGGGGAACTCATAACACTGGTAGCGGACTTTGAGTACCTATACCTCGATGCAGGTGAGCCCCCAGGCATGGCGCTTTTCCAGGGAGAACTGGTTCCGGCTGGTTGCACCTTCTATTTCTCCCCAAGCTCTGTGCGCCACGCATCATACCTCATTGCTGGATATGGTGGAACTCCTTGCGAAAAGCCTGTTAGAGAAATGTTGCAGTATCTTGGCGGAGATATGAACCTCGTCGATACATCAAAATAGATCAGTACCGCCAGGTTATGGAAAAGTCCTCGAATTCGCCGATGTACTCCTCCCAATGGACCTGCACACCAGTCACGCGAGCCCATGATGGCCCCCTATGACACCAGTCAATCACCTTTTTCACATCGCCTTCGTGCCCTTCAAAGATGGCTTCCACACCTCCGTCACTTCTATTCTCAACCCATCCCGTAACGTTATGTGTCTTTGCTTCATCCCGGGTATGTGCTCGGAAGTAAACCCCCTGAACCATCCCGCGGATGATGACATGGGCTCTGACCATGGACATGACAAACACCCCCTTGCTGAGATTGTCATAACCGCAGTTCTGGCCATTTTCGATTGTCCTTTCACATTATTCGGTTTTTTGATATTTTTTCAACGACTATTTAGGAGTATGCTATTTTCTTTATGTCAGGAGAAAATGATAGCGGGTCTAGATTCGTTTTGGAAGGATTCAGAGGCGAGCAGCCGGACAGACCTCGACGCCTTAGAGCCGGTTTCCTTTGAACTGCGACAGTGAGTGTATCCCCCGTCAGCTTGCGGCGGGGTTTTGGTATGTGATCCGTTTTATTGGGACCTGGCTATAATGAGAGGGTAGGGACAGCCTCATGCAAGATGAAATGATGCGTGAACTGAGCAGACTTGATAGGAAACGTATGCACAGCGTATGGGAGTTGGCCAAAAGTAAAAATTTGCATATGTTGAACCCAGAAGAGAAGCGTTTGGGAGAAGTCATGTTGGAGCACGAGGATCAATACGGTAAACAATTTGCAATGGCCGACATCTTGAAAGATCATAGATTCGACCCGGACTCTGAGGAAGATCCCTTTCTGCACATTGCACTGCATACCATTGTGGAAAATCAATTGGATACCAAGGATCCCATTGAAGCCTATCAGTTTTTCAATGCCATGAGGAAGAAAAAGGTATCGCGACATGATGCCATCCATCTCATAGCTGCCATACTGGCTCCGCTGATTGTAAGTACCCTGAAGCAAAACGAGTTTTTTGACCTGGAGAAGTACAAGTCCCTATTGAAGAAGTGTAAAGGTAAGAAACCATATAAAATCTTTAGCCTTTTGGACAAAGATCTTGACTCACTTTCTCATGAATGATCTCATGCCAAGGATTGGACCTGGCTGCCTTCTGCCATAAAGAGTGAAGTTTTCCCGCCGGAAAGACGGGAAAGCTTCGCTCATGGAGGTGCGGTGTGGACACAGACAAAAAGTTACTGGCGCCCTGCGGTTTATACTGTGGTGTATGTGCCGTGTATTATGCCACAAGAGATAAGAACCGGAAATTTAAGGAGCGGCTTGTTAGTGTATATAAGGGCAAGCTTCCCGATAGCGAAAAACTCTCAGTAGAAGACATTTACTGCGAGGGGTGTTTATCCGAGAAGCCGTTTGGGTATTGCGAAGAATGTTTCATAAGAGACTGCTCGCAAAGCAAGGGATACGCGGGCTGCCATGAATGTGGTGAATTTCCCTGCGCCTTCATTGAAGACTTTCCCATACCCGTTGGGAAAAAAGTCATTATGCGAGCCATACCTCACTGGCGTAAATGGGGGACTGAAAAGTGGGTTGGGGACGAAGAGGCCCGCTACGTTTGCCCAGAATGCGGCCACAAGCTATTCAGAGGTGTCAAGCGCTGTAACAAGTGCAAGACATCGGTTGACTTGGATTGAGAGACTAGCGAGTCAACAAAGAAGGGAATGTTTCAGTTGTTCACTTCGATAAAGGGGAGGATAATGAGTCATGGAAGAACAGGGAAAAGAAGAGGTTGACGGCTTATGTCCAGAGTGCGGTCATGCTTTCAAGGTCCACGTGGATCGGATATTATCAGATGATATAAGCCCCGACCAGCGCATAGAGGAACCTTGTCCTGTTTGCGGATGTGGCGAATGCAAGATCGGCAAATGAACTATATCAGCAAAAGCGAGCGCATTCTTGGTCCCGATCTTGCGGAAATGCAAAGATTTTCTAATAGGTTTGATACGAAGATTTTAAAGGGATAATTTTGCCGCTGGGGGTGCAGCAGACAATGATTTCTGCTCGTGGAGGAGAAAGAAGAACCCATGTAAGGAGGAGTTTCAGCGGCCAAATCGAAGGCCTTTTCCGAGGCTCTACTTTCTATGCTACCATACAGAATCTAAGTTTGAGGGGTATGTGTTTTGAGGTCGATTATGCTTTCAGGAACGGACTGACTTTGGACCTCACGTTCAAGGTCTCCGACGGCGACCAAGGGTCTGTCAAAGTGAAGGCCGAAGTTATCTGGGTTCAGCCATTGGAGATGGTTTTCCATCGCGTCGGGGTAAAATTCAAGGAGCTTTCCGCAGAAGCGGCACATATCATTAACACGCTTGTTTCCGGCCAGAAAATCGAACCTGAAGAGGGAGTTTTAGGCCGCAGTAAATACCCCCTCATTTTCAGTCCTTTTAATCTGTCACATGTTACGCTCAAGAATCGCCTGACCATGGCACCCATGTTCTGGGGCTATGCCAACGAAGATGGCACGGTGAGCCAGACGCTCATTAGCTATTACCGAGAGATAGCCCTTGGTGGGGCGGGTATGATTGTTGTCGCCAATGCCGTTGTTGATGAATCCGGTATTATGGCTTCCAGGGTCCTTAGAATCGATCAAGACCGTTTTATTCCTGGATTGGCTGAATTGACCAAAACGATCAAGTCTTCAGGAGCTGTTGCTTGTCTGCAAATTAACCATGCGGGTCGCTGGGCGAAAGTTGAGAGGCCACTGGCTCCTTCTCCAGCAACTAGGGATATATCGGTTGACATGGGAAGCCTGGACGGTATTCCCGAGGAGTTGTCAGGCCGACATCGTATGCGACTGGTAAACACATATTTGTCTGCACTGATGAGGTGCCGCGAGGGCATGACGCTCGACGAGATTAAGTTTATTGAAGAATGCTATGGGCAAGCTGCGATGAGAGCGCAGAAAGCGGGCTTTGACATGGTGGAATTGCACGGAGCCACCGGATACCTGCTTGTCCAGTTCCTTTCCGCAAGATCAAATAAACGATCGGACATCTACGGCGGAAGTCTGGAAAACAGAATGCGCTTCCCCTTAGAAGTGGTAGAAACAGTAAGAGGGTGCGTCGGAAATGACTTTCCCGTAGGATACCGTTTCTTGGCAGATGAATGCCTTGCAGGCGGATTTGAGATTAATGAAGCCAAAATCTTTGCTCAGAATCTTCAAAAACTGGGGATTGCCTATGTGTCTGTGACTGCCGGAACCTATGAATCGCTTTTTGTCCCGCAGATCATCAATGGATGTAGAAAGGAAGGTTACATAGCCGGCTTGGCTGGACAGATAAAAGAGGTTGTCTCAACGACGCCCGTTATTGCTGCCGGAAGGATTGTCAGACCAGCTATTGCCGAGAAAATGCTTAGAAATAATCAAGCTGATCTGATAGGGCTTGCCCGAACGTTGTTTGCGGACCCCCATTGGCCGAACAAGGTGTTTGAGGGAAGAGAAAGTGATATCGTTTTTTGTAAATGCTGCAATACCTGTCTTCTCTGTGTGGTTAAGGATGAGCCAGTCATATGTGCTGGGTGGGATAAGTTCAAAAGGATGGAGCTTTATATGGAATTGGAGCAAAAAAGAAAGAAATGGAACAAGTTTTTAATTGCCATGGACGAGTCAGAAGGTTCTCTCGCGGCTGCTGAATATGCCCGCCATATGATCTGCAGGGGCCAAAAAGTTACCTTGTTTAATGTCTTGACGGCTGAACACGCAGTAGAAATAGCTAAGAAAAAGATGGAAAAATTCTTAACGCAAGTTAAAGCCCGCTTGCAAGAAATGGGCATAGATGAAAAAGATGTTGAGATAAAGGTTGCGACAAAGAAAAAAGGCGTGGCCGAAGACATTCTCCGAGAAGTCAAGAGGGGTGAATACGGGTCCATCATACTCGGGAAAAGGGGTATATCGAGAACCCGCCAATTCTTATTTGGCAGCGTGTCGAATTACATAGTCCAACATGCCGTGGGTTGCGCGGTATGGGTTATTGATTAATATGACTATGGTGCGGCCTAACGAGGTCTCACATTCTTGTGAACCCAATTCACGATTGCTTCTAGGGGGGTGCCAGGGAGAAAAACTTCTCGAACACCAATAGCTTTTAACTTTACTATATCTTTCTCAGGTACAATTCCACCGCCGATCACCATGATATCTTCTGCACTTTCGGCCTTAAGCAAGTCGATGACCTGCTGAAACAAATACAGATGCGCTCCAGCCAGGCTGCTTAGCCCAATCAAATCCACATCTTCCTGGATGGCTGCACTCACAATCTGCTCAGGTGTTTGGTGCAAGCCTGTATATACGACTTCAAACCCTGCATCCCGAAAGGTCCTCGCAATAATGCGCGCCCCGCGATCATGGCCGTCCAGGCCGGGCTTTGCCACAAGTATTCTGACTTTTCGTTTCATAATCATATCAGACTGCCGAATTCCTTAGTCATTCTTCAATAACAGATCTTTGTCAGTTTCTTCAACCTTCAGGCACCTTGGCTCACTTCCATCAGAACCCGTATTAAAAATGAGGATCAGGGTTCAGGGTAAGGCGCGGGGCGGCGCACAGTCCCACCGTGGCGGGATGAGCATTTTGAGTCCCGCTGCAGCGGGATAACACCGCCATGGAGACTTAGACGCTTTTTTGAGATGGGTTCTAAAATGTGCCCGGATCCCTGTACACCCCGAATACGTCTCTGAAGACGTCACACATCTCCTGCAAGGTGGCATAGGAGGATGCAGCATCAATCAGGTACGGCATAACATTCTTGTTGTTTGTGCAGGCCTCTCCAAGACGCTCCAGAGCGTCTCCAACCCTTTTGCCATCTCGGCTGTTCTTGACTTTGTGGGTCCGCGCGATCTGGCGTTCCTCCAAAGTCTCATCCACATGGTAGATGTCAACGGGAACATCTTCCTCGGTCATATACTTGTTGACCCCCACCATGATCCTTCTTTTATCATCAAACTCCCGTTGGAACTTGTAGGCAGCGTCTGCGATTTCCATCTGGGGGTAGTTTCTTTCGATGGCTTTAAGCATACCTCCCATGTCATCGATCTTTTGGATGTAGTCATAGGCCGCCTCTTCCATTTCGTTTGTCAGAGACTCCAGAAGGTAGGATCCTCCCAGTGGGTCCATGGTATTGGCTATGCCGGTCTCCTCAGCCAGGATCTGTTGTGTCCGCAGGGCAATCGTGGCAGCCTCTTCCGTAGGAATCGCTAGGACCTCATCAAAGGAGTTCGTATGCAGTGACTGGGTACCCCCCAGCACGGCAGACAGTGCCTCGATGGCCGTGCGGACCACATTGTTAAAGGGTTGTTGCGCTGTGAGGCTGCAACCGGCTGTTTGGGTATGGAAGCGAAGCCAAAGAGATCGCTCTGATTTTGCCTTGAAGCGATTTTTCATAATATTTGCCCACATCCTTCGGGCCGCGCGGTATTTGGCAATCTCCTCAAAGAAATCAATATGTGCATTGAAGAAAAAGGAGAGGCGAGGTGCGAAGGCATCCACATCAAGCCCCCGCTCAAGGGCTGCTTCCACATACGCAATGCCGTCTGCCAGGGTAAAGGCAAGCTCCTGAACCGCGGTCGAGCCGGCTTCTCGGATGTGATAACCGCTGATGCTAATGGTGTTCCACAGAGGTACTTCCCGGGTTCCAAACTCGACGGTGTCCACAATGAGCCGCAAAGAGGGTTCAGGTGGACACATGAAGGTCTTCTGAGCAATGAATTCTTTTAACATGTCATTCTGGGTGGTACCTCCCAGCTTTTCGCGGGGGATGCCCTTTTTTTCAGCCATGGCAATATACATGGCCCAAAGCACTGGAGCCGGGGGGTTAATCGTCATGGAGGTTGTGAGCTTGTCTACGGGTAATTGATCGAACAGGATCTCCATATCTTTTAGGGTATCGATGGCAACACCGCACCTTCCGCATTCCCCCCGGGCCCTATGATCTCCAGTATCAAAACCCATGAGGGTAGGCATGTCAAAGGCAGTGGAAAGCCCGGTTTGTCCCTGGGTGACTAGATAGTGAAAGCGTTTGTTCGTTTCCTCCGCGCTCCCAAGGCCTGCGAACATGCGCATGGTCCAGAGCCTCCCTCTATACATCGAGGCCTGCACCCCGCGGGTATACGGGTACTTTCCGGGAAACCCGAGCTTGCTGGTATAGTCGAAATCCCTTATATCCGATGGTGTGTAAAGCTCCTGAATCTCCCTGCCCGACACCGTTGAGAACGCTTCTTTGCGTTCAGGAGCAGTTTCCAGCTTCTCCCGGAGGTACTCGCGCCAAGCCTTTTCGTCGGATTCTATCTTGGCAAGCTCGTCCTCTTTGAATATGGCGCCCATACAACACCTCTCTGAACCGTCCAGGGGGCAAAGATTGATCTTTCGGCGAGGAGTCAATCTTTCTCAAATGCCGCGATAATATTTGCCAAGCGAGATTGAAGCACCTTGCCAGACCCACGGTATCGCGGATTTTTCGAAAAACTCCCTCCTCACTCTCGGAGTTCATTCACGCATTGTTAGGGTGGTATGCACCAGTCAAAACTCAATGCCCTTTCGGGCGGCCTGTCCTTGGTTGAAATAATGTTTGGTGCATTGCATCGTGGTCACCAGTTGGGCCTTTTCTGTGAATGATGCAGGCGCGCCACGCCCCGTGAGAATCAACTCCATGTTGTCGGGTTTGTCATCCATAAGCTTTAGCACCGCATCTTCTTCAACGAGCCCCAGGGAAACCGCCACATTCACTTCGTCTAAAATGAGCAAATCGCAGGCATTTTCATTCAATATCTTCCGTGCCTCGTTCAGCGCTGCTTGGGCCAAGCTGATGTCCCGGGCACTCGGGTTGTCGCGATCCACAAAGCCGTCCCTTCCCATGGGTCTGATCAACAATTCTGGGGAGAGGCTCTGAGCCATTTTTAGCTCGCCCGTTTCTCGGTCTCCCTTCAGAAACTGAATCATCACCACCCTCAGGCCGCGGCCAACGGCACGCAGGGCTAAACCAAGTGCCGCTGTAGTCTTTCCTTTCCCTTCTCCGGTGTAAACCTGAACGAAGCCCTTTTGAAGTCCCATTTATTTCCCTTTCAATAGGTTGCGGGCTATGACCAATCTCATGATCTCGTTGGTGCCTTCATAGATCTGGCAGATCTTGGCATCGCGCATATGACGCTCCATGGGAAAGTCCTTGCAGTATCCATACCCGCCAAGGACTTGTATCCCTTCCACAGCAGCCCGCATGGTGATATCCGAGGCATACATTTTTGCCATGGCAGATTCTTTCTCAAAAGGCTTGTCATTGTCCTGAAGCCATGCCGCTCTCAGAAGCAGAAGTTCTGCTGCATCCAGCTCTGTGGCCATGTCAGCCAGCTTCCACTGGATTGCCTGAAACTGACAGATGGGTTTGCCGAATTGCTCCCGTGTTTTGGCATATTCAACGGCCTCCTCCAGGACCGCTCTTCCAATCCCAACTGCTTGAGCGCCGATTCCCAGACGACCTGCATCCAGGGTTGTCAGCATTTGTCGCAGGCCCGATCCCTGCTCGCCAAGGAGGTTTTCTTTGGGAATATGGGCATCTTTAAAGACCATTTCGGCTGTGCCAGAGGCCTTGATCCCCAGCTTGTCCTCAACGCGACCCACAGAAAAACCCGGTGTGTTGTTCAGGTCCACAATAAAAGAGCTTATCCCTTTGTAACCCTTTTCCCTGTCCGTAACCGCTGCCAGGACACAGTAATCTGCCACGTTGCCGCTGGTGATAAACTTCTTCTCGCCATTGACGACCCAGCTGTCACCGTCCAGCACTGCGGTGGTGCGCATTGAGGCAGGGTCTGAACCTGCCCCGGCCTCGGTCAGGCCATAGCACCCGATGGCCTTGCCGCTTGCTACAGGGGTCAGGTATTTGAGTTTTTGTTCATGGGTCCCATAGGTATTGACTGGAAAGCAGTAAAGGGAATTGTTGACTGACATAATCACGCCGGTTGAGGCACAGCCCTTTGAGATTTCGATCATTGCCAGAATGTAAGAGACATAGTCCATGCCTGCACCACCGTAATCTTCGGGAATCGCGATTCCCATGAGCCCCAGTTCTCCCATTTTCTGGCACAGGTCTGCAGGATGTTCATGCGTTTCGTCCAGCTTAGTTGCCACAGGTTTGATCTCTTTTTCCGCAAAACGCTGGCACATTTCCTGGATCATCCTTTGCTCTTCCGTCAGTTCAAAATTCATGTGCGCTCCTACATCAAAAAATTGGCAATCTACTAAAACTATTATCTTGTGGCCATCCCATCAATGCCTATTCCAGCTTGCCAGTGAAATTGGGTGCCCGCTTTTCCAGAAATGCTGTTGTTCCCTCCTTTTGATCGGGGCTGGCAAAACAGACAGAGAAGGCATCAGCTTCGAGGGCACAGCCGGTCTTCAAATCAACATCCAAGCCATGATCTATCACGTGCTTGACAGCTCTCAGGGCGACACGGCCCTTTTCCGCAATCGTCTTCGCAATTTTCAAAGTCTCGTGCACCAGGGTTTCAGGCGGAAAGATCCGCGTAACCAGGCCAATGGCACTAGCCTCCCGGGCCGGGATCATACGGCCCGACATACAGAGCTCCTTGGCGCGAGCTTTCCCAACCAGTCGAGCGAGCCGTTGGGTGCCGCCGAAACCTGGTATGACTCCCAGGTTAATCTCTGGCTGACCCAGTTGGGCTTCTTCTGAAGCACAAACAAAATCGCAGGCCATAGCGATTTCGCAGCCCCCTCCCAGAGCAAAGCCATTGACGCAGGCAATTACAGGAATATCCATGGCCTCCATGGCGAATAGGGCTGCTTGCCCCTTTTGTGCAAACTGCTTGGCCCCGAGGGGATCAAGGCCCTGGAGTATTCGGATATCGGCGCCGGCCACAAAAGCCTTACCCGCACCTGTCAATACAAGGACTTTCACCTCGGGCATCTCCTGAACATCTCCTAAGGCGCTGTGAAACTCGCTGATCATTTCGGGGTTCAAGGCATTTAAGACCTCGGGCCGGTTGAAAGTGAGCGTTGCAATCGCCTCGGACACCTCAAGTTTAATGGTCTTATAAGACATTATTGCCTCCTGAACTCAAGGGCTTCACCCCGATTTGGAATATTGGAATAACGGAATACTGGAATAATGGGTTCACAGAAATAAGAGAACATTCCCCTTTTCACTTGCGACGCACTATTCCAACATTCCATCATTCCTTGTTAATAGCATGCATCGCATATCATTGAAGGGTCTATGCTATGCATTCGGTAAGTTATAGAAGTTCCGAAACGCTTTGTTAATCCCTTTCCAGAATCAGACAGACTGCCTCGCCGCCGCCGAGGCACAGTGAAGCCAGCCCACGCTGGGCCCCCTTGTCCTCCATAAGATGGAGAAGGGTGACCAGGACCCTTGCCCCGCTGGCACCGATGGGGT
>JBFEUB010000127.1:0-10287 GCA_041547605.1 Desulfobacteria bacterium | reverse complement strand
TCAGACAGCTTGCAATTTTAAACGCCAGTCACATTCAAAAATCTTCTCCAAAATTGCACAATGTCGTTCGCCAAATAATATTTTCAATCATCAACGACTTGCGAGCAAACGGAACATATTTTTGACAATCAGTCTAGATTGCTGTTTGCGTGAGGGTACTGACTCGTGCCAGCCGGTCCAGATTGAGCCTGGACCGGCTGGCCGAAGATTACTGGGCTAGATCGTGGGCAATGCCATGACATTCCCCGCATTGTGTCACATCGATCTTCATCTTAGGATGAGGCTCTCCGTGACATCGACTACAAAGGGGAATTTCTTTGTGAGCGGGGTGGCAATCAGCGCATGCCACATCGGTATGTTTGGTCAGGTTTTTCTGCAGAAGGCCGGCAACATCCCCATGACAACCAGCACAGATGGCTGAAGCCGTGTCTTTAGCGTATGACATCTGGGTTGGTTTGTGAACCGGGTGGCAGCCCATACAGTCCTGCACAGTGAGTTCCACTGCTGGGCTATGAGACTCGTGGCACGCACTGCATTCAGGAATGTATCCGTGCTTTTCGGCGTGGCAATCAGTACATGCCACATCCGTTGTATGCTTGCTTGGGTAATTCTTAATCTCATCACCCTGCTTGATATGACACTGCCCACAAGTGGCCTCGGCAGGCATGGGAATCGTTAAGGGCTTATGGGGGTCTGCATGGCAGACGAGACAGGGGGTCAGGTCATCGGCGTCCCCATGAAATGGCCCTCCGCTTGCGCTGACGTGGCAGGCAGCACACTTGGGCATGATCTCGTCAAAGTTTTGCTTGCGAGGACTGTAAACGTGGTATTGCGTGTGACAGCGCACACAATCAATCTGATGTTTTCCCCCATCATTCCTGATTGTCTCAAAGACAGAGAAGTGACACTGTGCGCACTCGGCCGTTGTTAGCGGCTTTATCTCCGCTTCGTACGGAGACTTTTCCTTTTCTTTCGCAACCGCCTCTGGCTGAGACAAACATACGTACGCGACAACCAAACCAATCATACTGACAGCACTAACGAGTAACGCGACCCTTTTTGACATCATCTCTAATCACCTCTGCATGACGTGTTGTGTTAGACGGCAAAACGATCCACGCACACGACTATTTCAAGTCATGTGCCGTACCATGGCAATCACCACACTTCGGAAACTTCTGGAGCATTTTGGGTGGATGCGGTTCACCGTGGCACGCCTGACACGGTGGTACGTTTTTGTGTTTTTGCTTGTGGCAATAAGCACAGGCAAGATCGTGGTGTTTGGTCGTATTCGCTTGGAGAAGGGACATGGCTTCGCCATGACACCCCCCGCAGTAGTGCGATGGAATCTCATCAGGGTAAGTGACCACAAGGGGCATGTGAACAGGGTGGCACGTCTTACAGGCTTCAAAATCCATGTCTGCGGTGTGCTTTTCGTGGCACTCCATGCAATTCGGGATCTGCCGGTGCATGGCGTGACACTCGTTGCAAGCCAAATCCGTGTGGGCACTCGGCTGGGCTTTCACTTCGTCCCCCTGCTGTGGATGGCATGTGAGACAGGGACCGGCAATGTCACCTTCTAACTTTATAGCAAGAGGTGCATGGGTGTCGGAATGGCAGCTTGAACACTGCTCGAGTTCATAATGGGCGGCGTCGGTGTGGCACATGCTGCACGCTGGGATCCCACCGGCTCCCTGAGGAGGGTGTTCCACATGACAGTCCTGACAACCGACCTCCGTCTTGTGTTTGGCCCCCAGGGCTTCGATAGTTTGTGGCTGCTGTGGATGACAGTGCACACATTGAGCATCGCTTAATGGTGGGGGAGGACCGGCGGCCTCTGCTCGCTCCGGGGCTTCGGCAGACGGCCGAATACCTGCTCTCTGTTCACAACCCAAAGCAAATCCCAAAGCGATGACACCACAAACAGCAACGATCAGAACTGTAGATCTCATCGTTGTCAGGCTACCGAGTAATGCAATTTTCTTTTTTTTGCTTCGCATAGCCATTTCTTCTCTCCTCAAGATTCTCAACAACCGGAAAGCCCGCTGTCGAGTCAAAAGGTTCACCCAATTAAAAGATCTTAAGCCCCTACCATTGCAATGGAACAAAGTCAACTATTTTTTTCCCAAATCTATGCAGTTGAGGCTTATGGCTTAGCGTTTTTTCTTGCCAGATTTCCTAGTTCTTCTCGGCTTCCACACCGCGCCTCGACCCGAAGCTGTTTGTTGGGTGAAAGCATTGTTTCACGGGTATGGTCTTGCAAAAAACCCGACAGGAACAACCTTGTTCGTCTCAAGCGGTCAACTTGCTTCGAGCGGCATTGAGCTGGCACGGAACAGCTGGAGAAAAAAAGCCATAGGCATGGCCCGGGGTCACGTATCCGGCATCTATACTTTACTTTCGCGTAGCCTGTGAATGACTGCCTGTAACCGGTGAGGAAGAACCTTCATTGCGGTTTTTAGGCGGTCATGGTATCCGATGTTCGGTAGTTATTCTCAAGTGCAGGAAAGGCGGCTATGTGCCAGACCACAAAAGCGAAATGATCGCCGTGGTCGAAAGCGTAAGCATAGAAGTATGAGAGCGAGCGTAATCCCTGTCCCCATCTGTCGGGACTACAGGGAGCTTCAATCTGATTGACAAGACAGCCCCCCGAAGCTGGAGGCGTAATCGCCCGATGCCTATATTTTCCGGCCAGTACGAAAAGGACTTTTATGTTCAAGGCGTATTCGAGGAACTTCAATCGAAGTATCTTCATGTTTATCCTTTCCTTACGGACGATGAGTTCAGGGACCTCTTTGGTGAAAAGGTGCTCGATGCGATGGCCATTCTGAATTGTCCGCAGGAGAGCTGCGGCCGGTGCGACACAGACATCGGCTGTGCCTTTTATTCAAAGAAACTGGACCGATGCGGGATCGACTCTTACAAACCGGTGCACTGCAGGCTGTGGCACTGTTATGAGTGCGGCCCTGCGCAAACCGTGAGAGATATCCGGGAACTCACAGCCATCTTCGCAGATCAGATGGGGCCGGAACTGACGGCAAGAGAGATCAAGGATGGCTTAGAACGGGGTGAGCTATCAGGAGATGCTGCTAGAAGAAAGTTCGAGCAGCTCATTGAGGAATTCAGGGGTGATGCTGGTTAAGGACAGAGAGTAATCAGACTAAGCGGGTTACGGGCAAACATAGTCCACAAGCTGGGGCAAAAGCTCCCCGGCCTTGCCTTGAATTGAAAGATCAAACACAGGGCTTTGGTGCGTTCTTGAACGGTTCAACTCTGCTACAAAGGCACCGGCGGTTCTCTTTGCCACGACGCCAAAGGATGCAGCAGGCTGGACCATGGCCGAGGTTCCCACGACAAGCATTACCTGTGCTCTTTGAAGGTAGGTATATATAGTATGCAAGATCTTCGTATCCAGGCTCTCGCCAAACCAGACCACATCAGGCCTAAGCAATCCGCCACAGGCCTCACATTCTGGAAGTATCTTGATGGGGACCTCTCTGTTCTCAGAGTTCCTCTTACATTCCAAGCATCTAACACGCCAGATGGTTCCATGCATTTCAATGGGGTCTTTGCTACCAGCTGCCCTATGCAGTCCATCCACATTTTGTGTCACAAGGGTGAAGTCTGGAATCCTTTTTTCGAGTTCAACCAAGGCATAATGACCTGAATTCGGTTTTAAAGGTTGGATGAGACCGCGCCTCCAGTCGTACCACTCCCACACCAACACAGGGTCCCGCTGAAAAGCCTCTGGGGTCGCGAGGTCCTCAGCTCTGAAGTCTTTCCACAATCCATCTTTCCCCCGGAAGGTAGGCACCCCACTTTCTTGGGAGATCCCTGCCCCGGTTAACACGACAACGCTATGGGAAGCCTTAATCTTTTCTGCAACCTGCCTGATAGCTTCGTTGCCCATGGTTTGCTAGAATAGCTGACCGGACCTCTCGCGGAAATCCTCTCTCGTTTCCGGGTAGTAAAAACCTAACCGGTTACATGAACAGCACTATTTTTTCTGCTTCTGGTCCAGTATCTTTTGAATGGCTATGGCGCACTCAACCTTGTTTTCGTCCGGACAGTCTATATCCAGAATCTGTTTTGCCAGGTCTATCTCTTTAATCCTGGCTTGAAACTTCTCCGCTTCTTCGGTGACAAGCCTTATGACCTCAGCATCGTGTTTGTCTGCAACCGGCATCCTGCCTCCTTCATTCTAATCCATGATATTTTAGCATATTCATATGTTCAATCTTTATGCACTTGTTCATCACCACTTCAAGGCCTGCCTTTCGGGCCTTGTCTGCCGCCTGATTATGGGCAAGACCAAGCTGCATCCAAATTAGTCTTGCGCCAATCGCTATGGCGTCATTCACAATTGGAGGAATGGCATCTCGATTTCTGAATATGTCCACCACATCGACAGGAAAGGGAATGGCCTTCAGATGGGGATAGCATGCCTCACCCAGTATCTCTTTTTGGCCGGGATTGACCGGCACGATATCGTAATGATTTTCTTTAAGATATTTGGCGACTCTGTAACTGTCTCTTTCCGGCTTGGGGGATAGGCCAACAATGGCGACTGTCTTATATTTTTCAAGGGCTCCCCTGATTTCTGCTGGAGGCGGATTATATTCAGGGATTTCACAATATGGATCTGGCACGACATTCTCCAGTAACGTTAGTGCATAACCATATTAGATGGGGCTTCAGCGGTCAAGGGCAACTGGCTATTGTCCAAATACCCTTTTACATTTACATTAGAGCTGCTTAGATATAATACTCAGCAAGCAGCTAGTGGCATGTCTCAAAAAAAATTGAATAGTCGTTCGGCAGCTTAAAACCTTTTCCGAACGACATTGAGCGTTTTTGGGCACGGAGTGAAGCTTTGCGCTATGAGATGGCAGCTGAGCGACGCGTCGAGAATCACAAACTTTTTGAGGGCCTTAGCCCGAGTTTAGCGCAAAGCTTCACTGCATGCTGTGATTCAGCGGAGCGAAACTGACATCCCGAAAACTCTCACGGAGTGAGAAAAACGGCTTTACGGTGACCCCATCTTTTTTAAAGAAACTTCTGAGACACGACACTATTTTTACAACGCTATCCCAGCCGGTCAAAGGAAATGGCCTTTAAAGAGGAGGGATGATCATGGCAACTCAAGGCGTTAAGTTCAGGATCGATAGAGACACCATGGGAAAAGTGCAGGTTCCTGCAGATGTCTACTATGGTGCTGAGACCCAGCGTGCTGTGGACAACTTTCCTGTAAGTGGCCTGAGATTCCCGAGGGTTTTCATTAAGGCCCTGGGCCTAATAAAGAAATACGCAGCCCAGGCAAATACGGATCTCGGGCTTCTGGACCCTCAACTTGCGAAAGCCATTATGGCGGCTGCTGAGGAGGTGGCAGCAGGAAAGATGGACGAGCAATTTGTGGTTGACATCTTTCAGACGGGATCGGGTACTTCCACGAACATGAATGCTAATGAGGTGATTGCAGCAAGAGCTAATGAACTTTTAACAGGCAAGAAAAAAAGTAAACATCCGGTGCATGCCAATGACCACGTAAACATGGGTCAGTCCAGCAATGATGTGATTCCAACGGCTTTTCATATTGCTACCTTAACCTCTATCAACGAGGACCTCCTCCCAGCCCAGGAAGCACTCCGCAAATCACTCCGCAAGAAATCGCAGGCCCTTTACCACATTGTCAAGATTGGTCGAACCCATCTCCAGGATGCCGTTCCCATTCGACTGGGCCAGGAGTTTAGCGGCTATGCCGAACAGATCAGACTTGGCATCAGAAGAATTAAAAATGTAAGGGACTCCCTTTCAAGACTGGCTCTTGGCGGCACAGCCGTGGGGACAGGGCTGAACACTCATCCAGAATTTGCCTCTAGAGTCATTGCTTTGATCTCGCAGGAGACCGGGTGGTCATTCAGAGAAACAAGGAATCATTTTGAGGCACAGGCCAACCAGGAGGCCGCCGTGGAGGCCAGCGGGGCCCTGAAGACTGTTGGGGTGAGCCTGATGAAGATCGCCAACAACATCCGGTGGCTCTCGTCAGGCCCCAGATGTGGAATTGGGGAAATCAACGTTCCAGCTTTGCAGCCCGGCTCCTCTATGATGCCGGGTAAGGTGAACCCCGTGATTCCAGAGTCCGTCATTCAAGTTGCCGCCCACGTTATTGGAAACGACACAACGGTCACCATCGGTGGCCAAATAGGCAATTTCGAGTTGAGCGGCATGCTCCCTGTTGTGGCACACAATTTACTGGAGTCCATTCGACTCTTGAGCGCTGCGGCAAGACTCTTTGCCAAGAAATGCATCGATGGCATCACGGCTAACCAAGACAGGTGCAAAGCCCTTGTAGAAAATAGCCTGGCTATGAGCACGGCCCTTGTCCCGGCTATAGGGTATGAAAGGGCCGATGCCATTGCCCAAGAGGCTTACAAAACCGGAAAAACGGTGCGTGAGGTGGCGATGGAGCAAAAGGTCCTAGCCGAAGCACAATTACGGGAACTGCTAGACCCTCTAAGGATGACCTAAGACTTTGAGTTGTAGTGGAGGTATACAAAAAAAGTTGGCTATACTGACAATTCTGTGATATATTCCAAATAATTGGCTTGAGTACCAGATGAGTGACGCAATGATTTACCGAGGCAGAGACTAACTGGGTAGGGAGGGAAACATAATGCAGGAATGGACAAAGAGGTCAGTCGTTTTTGTCATGGTAGCCGTTCTTGTTTTTACAACCGCAGGGTTCTCGGCCCTCGCCTTGGATGTCAGGGTGCAAGATGAGGCCAGTGCGGAAAGCATGATTGCGGACTTCTTATTACTCAGACCGCTGGGAATCGCAGCAACTGGTGTGGGCTCTGTTTTTTTCGTTGCCTCGCTACCTTTCAGCTGGCCTACTGGCAGCCTTAAAGCGGCCTTCGACAAACTGGTTGCGGAGCCCGTCAGCTTCACGTTTGCCAGGCCCCTGGGAAAAGTGGACTAACAACTCTTTTCCATCGAACCTGGCCGCGTTGCCGCCATCCAACTCTCCGCGCCGCCAGACGCACGCCTTCTGTAAGCCACATGTTTGGCAGGCATGTGGTGCTTCTATATCGGTCGTCGATGTAAAGCTCCCTTTTGGTAATTCTGATTGCAGCTCCCTGCAGTCCCGATGAATCCTCACTGTAAGAAAGGATATCATTTTTAGATTCGCTCGCTAACCCGGCAGTCCCGACAAGTCGGGACAGGGAATGGGCTCGCTGTTGCCGTTCAATGACTGAGCGGGCGTCTATCCAAGCCATGGTCCACGCATGCCATGGGGGTTTCAGTGGATTTTTTCTGTTCAAAACCTGAACATAGCAACGTCACCGAAGCGCGATCCTCTTGATGTGGCATACCTCAAAACCGGGGAGAAAAACGGCTCGCAAGGTGCCCTCTTTTGTTGCCGGAGCTGTTCCAAACCATATGGAGGGGTACTCAAAAAAAAGGCTAATCGCGATGCCGCGATTAGCCTAAAACAGGAGGAAAGCCGATGAAGAAATCTCTTCCTCAGCTATTAATGATTAAATTAGCAATAATGATGCCAAGCTGTGACGCCCGAATGAGATTTCATGTTGACTGGTACCAAGCCGGAGAGATGACGAGTTAACCCTTTTATTTCTTTGCGAATAACACAGCAGGAGATCTCGGGAAATTCCACTCGACGGAATTGGAAGCGTTCGGGTAAGCACCCATTTTGCCCACTCTACATTGATCCATTCACAAATTTTTTATACTTTATGGTGCGAGACAACCTTTAACCCACTGATAATGTAATGAATCCATCAATGTGCCAACTTTTTGTACAATCTGGCTTCGGATTCGATTTAAGCAGTTGATATCATGAACAATAGTTTCTAATGCCAAGTTTTTATACGCCATGTTTCGCGTCCTGTTTCTCACCGTCTCACAGAGATTCCACGATATGGGCACGAGCAATATGGCCTGTTCAACGGGCTACATGAGATTGTGTTTTTTCAGGCGATACTGCAGGTTGGCACGGGGAATGTTAAGAAGCTTAGCCGCTCGGGACTGTACATTACCCGACAGGGAAAGGGCTTTTTGAATGAGCCTTCTCTCTATGGCATCGAGCGTCTCGGGAAGGCTAGATAACTTTTGCCAGTCCATTGGAATCTCAAGGTCTGCAAAACCCACAAGGTCCTTGGGGAGGTCATCCAGGCTTATCTCGTTGCCATCACTTAAAAGCACTGCCCGCTCAATGGCATGCTCAAGTTCCCGCACATTTCCTGGCCAGCGATGATGACACAAAAAGCGCATGGCCTCGGGGGAAATAGTCATCTCTCCCCTGTCCGCTTCCCGGGCGTATTTGCTCACAAAGTGGACTGTCAAAAGCGGGATATCCTCGGGCCGCGCTCTGAGAGAAGGTAGTACAATGTGGACCACGTTGAGGCGAAAATAGAGATCCTCTCGGAAACGCTGCTCTTCCACCTCGCTCTTGAGGTCTTTGTTGGTTGCTGCAATCAGACGGATATCAACAGCAATGGTCCTGGTTCCGCCAACCCGTTCAAACGTCATCTCTTCAAGGACCCGAAGGAGCTTGACCTGCACAGAGGCCGGGACGTCACCTATCTCATCTAGGAACAAGGTCCCCCCATCCGCCAGTTCAAACCGCCCCTTCTTCATGGTAGAGGCCCCTGTGAAGGCCCCCCTTTCATGACCGAAAAGCTCGCTTTCCAGGAGGGTCTCCGACAGGGCTGCACAGCTGACCGCTACAAATGGGTTGTTGCGACGGGGGCTGTTAAAATGAATCGCCTTGGCAATGAGCTCTTTCCCGCTGCCACTTTCACCGGTGATCAGCACAGTGGCCTTGGTATCAGCTACTTTCTGGATAATGTCAAACACAGCCAGCATCGATTTACTCTTACCAATAATTTTGTCAAACCGATAACGGCTTTCCAGGGCGTCTACAAGTCGGCGGTTTTCCTTTAACACCCTGTAGGTGCTGACCGCCTTGCGAATTATCTGGATGAGTGCTTCATTCTGGAAAGGCTTCAGGATAAAGTTGAAAGCACCCAACTGCATGGCCTCCACAGCCTTTTCAACCGTTCCGTATGCAGTCATCATGACTACCGGCAAATCAGGGTTCTTTCCCTTGATTCGCCCGAGAAGTTCTATGCCGTCCATGGAAGGCATTTTCATGTCCGTGAGGACTAAATCAAGGTCTGTGGTTTCCACAATCTCAAGAGCCCGTTGAGCTTTGTCGGCGGTGACTGTTTCATACCCCTCCCCGGACAGAAACGCGCTCAAAACCACCAGGTAATTCTTTTCGTCATCTACAATAAGGATGGTTTCCATGAGCTGTTCCTACTTGGCTGGCCGTAATTTGACTCAGGACTCACACAATCCTCTCTTTGGTCCGATGCCGCAATAGGGGGCCTAAAAAAACGCAATTCGTCTCTCCTTCAAGCATAACGATCTGCCGGAAGGGTAACCGCTACCCGAACGCCTTTCTCCAAACCATTGTCAACCTCTACAATGCCGCCATGTCCCTCTATGATCTTCTTCACGATTGGAAGCCCAAGGCCACTTCCTTTGTCCTTTGAGGTAAAAAAAGGCTCCCAAATCCTGTTCAGGGTCTCATCCAAAATACCCGGTCCTTCATCCACAAAAAGAATCTCCACGGTATGTTTCCGTGCAGACAACTCAACGTAAATGTCTCCGCCCTCAGGCATGGCTTGCATAGCATTCATCAGGATATTTAAGAAGGCCTGATACAGGAGTCCGGGGTCGGCCTGAATCTCGGGGATGTCGGTGGCAAATCTTCTGTGGACACGGTACCCGTTCCTATTGATCTCCGGAGCTAAGAACGTAAGATTTTTTTCGATGACCTCGTCGATCCGGCAAGGCATGAAGTTGGGTTCTTGGGGCCGGGCAAAATTCAGAAAGTCGGTTACAATGCTGTTGAGGCGGTCCGCTTCCTGAACGACTACGTCTGCAAGCTCGACTTCAGGGCCCGCACGGGCCAACTTCTGTTTCAAGAGCTCCGCGGTACTCGTAATAATCCCTAAGGGGTTGCGGATTTCGTGCGAGATGCCTGCGACCATTTCGCCAAGGCTTGCTAACCGTTGAGCATTGCCCAACTTCTCCTTAAGAAGGAGTCGTTCCTGGGCTCGTTTTTCAATGATCTGTTCCCTTTAATCGTTATTGTTTAACCCGCCGGCCTGCGACGAGCTCAGTCGAGCCGAGACGGACTGCGCGGTATCTTCACACGAAAGCCCCAGTGAATTTGTTAACTGCAGCGCGAGTTGCTCC
>JBFEUB010000126.1:0-10404 GCA_041547605.1 Desulfobacteria bacterium | reverse complement strand
AGGATAGGAAGGCAATGACTCCGCAGACAAAAAGAGCCAGGAAGGCCTCTTGATAGCCTGCTATGGTAAAGGTACCGTCCACCCGGCCGTGGCGTTCCAGCAGGTGTCCCAAAAGAGGTTGAAAGACCGCCCCTCCTGCGAAGGGGAAGAGATTGACGAGTCCTGTAGACGTCCCGGCCATTTGAACAGGGAAGAGCTCTTTGGTGGTGGTAAAACCGATGACAACAACAGCGCTGGAGAAAATTCCCAGACCAAGACTAATCAAGTAAAGGCCAGTCAGGGGGAGACCATCCGTGTAGAACGCCAATAGGGCGGTCAGGCAAAGCACGACAGAGCTGGACAGCACGAGCACTGGTTTGCGCCCTTGAAAAATTCGGTCAGAGAGAAAGCTCAGCAGGGGGCTCCCTACGATCATACCTATGGCTATCATGGATAGGATCTGCCCTGCTTCTGCCTTGCTGAGTCCATAGACCTGCATTAAATAAGGGCCTCCCCAGAGCCCGCCGAACGAGAAAAAAACCGCGCAGTCAAAGAAGAACCAGATAGCCAAGGGCCAAAATCGGGAATATGTGAGGACCTTCTTCATTCCATCCACAAGCCCTATGGGCGGTGGCCCTGATCCCGAGTCCTCGGAAGGGGAGGGCCAGCCCAAATCTGCGGGTCGGTCCCGAACAAAGAGCCAGACGAAGGTAGCAAGCAGTAGGGTAAGGGCTCCCACGGCAGCAAAGGAGAGCCTCCAGCCTAGCCAGTTGCTGAGCAGGGCCAGCGGGGTTGCCGCGGTAAGCGAACCTATACCGCCCATAGCCATGAGAATGGCCGTCATGGTAGCAAACTCCCTGACGCGAAACCATTCTGCCAGCACCTTCATGGTAGGCACAAAGAGCATGGAGACCCCCAGCCCGACAAGGGTCCTTCCGACAATAGCCCAGAAGAGGGAGGGCGCTAAACCCAGCAGGAGAGAACCGGCAAAAGCCACGGTGAAAAAGAGGGTAATAGCTCGCCGAGGGCCCCAGGAATCGGACAGAAGACCAGCGGGCAGTTGCATGAGCGCGTATGGATAAAAATAGGCTGAGCCGAGCAGGCCGAGCAGGGCGCCGCCGGCATGGAGATCGCGCATCATATCAAGGGCTACTACTGCTGGGCAGAGACGGTGGAAATAGACCAGGATGTAACTAAAGGCCAGAATCCAAAAGATGAACCACCGGTAGCGCAAGGCCTTGCTCAAAGGATCAGACACTGTAATTTCCTTCTCATGCTTCGTTTCACCAAGATCGCCCTGTAAAATGGGCAAAAAGAGACGCGTTAGGAGGCCACAGGAGCCTGCCAGCCGCTTCGGTAACGGAATGTCATTCTTAGGACCCCAACAAAAAGCGTCTTATGAGATCCGCATAGCGCTGAAGGCATGACGTAGGAATTTCGCAAAAAGGGATTTTTACAAAGCCGACATCAGGGCTTCTGGCCCACACCAAGCATTCGACGGTTCATGAAGCCATAGTCGCCCGGACCCTGGTGAGGGGAAAAGTTGGTATGCACGTTGACCCGCTTGAACCCAGTCTCTTCCAGCAAGGCTCCAACGGTTTGCCACTCATAAAGGCGAAGTGAGTAAGTGCGGTCGCGGATCAACCCCTTTTCTTTGCTGACAACCATTTCGCGAGAGTACAGGATATCCTCCTGCAAATCGCGGTAACGGCAGACCACGATATCCTTGCCCATCTCATGCCAGGCAGTCGGGTTGAACGAGTCCTTGATTGCCGCGCCGTCTGTCACGTCAAGCAAAAGCCAGCCACCTGGTCGCAGTACACGATGCGCCTCGGCCAGGATTTCCCTGTCAGCATTGGCTTCTTGTATGTAGCCTAAGGAATTGCCCATGATGAGTATATGGTCAAAGCTCTCAGAGGGGAATCCCGTGCTTCTTGCGTCTCCTTGAACGAAGTGTATTTCATAATTGTGCTCAGTTGCGCATTGCCTAGCGTAATCGACTAGATATTGGGAATAGTCCAACAGCGTACAATGACGTATGCCCCGGGCGCATAATTCCAAGCTATGACGACCATGGCCGCCACACAGATCTAAGATCTTATGGCGGGGACGGATTGGAATGAGTTCGCAAATGAGGTCTACCTCTCGACGGGTGATGTTTTCGTCGCAGACCGAACGGGCGTCGGTTATGAGATAGACGTCATCGAACATGGTTTTCCACCATTCAGGGTCTACCTTGATGCTCATGGTGCCTCCGGCGGGGTTTCAAAACTGAACAGCCCGTCTGAAGCCAGGATGGCGGGTGTGCCGCCCCAGGGTTGCAAACGGGCGATCTGAAGCTCTTCTTGCTCAATGTTGACGATGTCATCCAGTTCACCGGACAGCCACATCTCCTCCAAAGTCAGGCAGTCCGACCACATGGCATGACAGTAGCGCTCAAGGGCGTCGAGTTGGTGGGTGGTGATCACCCTGGGCCTCAAGGCGATCTTGATGGGACCGAGCAAGTATGTGAAGTTGTTCTCCATGGCCATTTTCTTCTGCATCTCCAGGACTTGGAGGAGGTCTGCATAGGGCATGTCTAAAATGCCCTCATTAATACGATCTACCGCCTCTCCCACACTCATGGCCGAGCGAAGTACTCCCAAGGGCTGAACTCCGCCACCACTTCCCACGTTTGTGGGCACCCCGCCATACCGGCTCAGGAAGCCGAATAAGCCCTTGGGCCCCAACAAGCAGCGGAAATCTGTCTGGCAGCGTTCTATCGAGACGTCGCCTTTTTCCGGATTCAATGTGGGAATATCCTCACCCCACAATTCCAGGGGAATCTTTTCCTGAACGATGTAGTTTCCTTCCTTCAGCGCTAGGGTCACGGCTTCATCAGCATCGCTGTTGACTTGTCCAACTCGCACGCCCTTACCAGAATACCCCCTTTCAGGCTTGAGCACCAGGTTGTCCCAGTGAAAACGCGTCCACGCGATCAGATCCTCGATCTTTTCGCCTTTAGGTCCAATGGTCTGGCGTGGATAGAACTGACGCGTCCAAGGGGTTCGCCGGACGATATCGGCGTCAAAGCGTTTGTGACGGGGGTCCGTGATGACCTCAAACATGCTCTTAACGTTGATAGGTTCGGTTCCCCGGGGGTTGATGACCCGTTTTTCCCGAACAGCCTGCAAAAGCGGCGTCAAGTCCTTCTTGCGGTGCAGGGCCAAAAGCACATCCGTGTTGAAATCCATGAAAATCACTGAAACGGGCCGGCCCTGCCAACATACTTTTCCGTTTTTCAGTTCCAACTCTTGAGGGGCCATTAACGCCCCTGAAATGCCATTGATGGTGTTGAGGCGTTCGGCCAAGTTCCTGTTTTCTGTCACGCTTTCCAAGGTTTCTTCCTCAGCCACCACTGCAATAAGCCCCGCGTTTCTCCCCTCGCGCGTTCGGTGGGCTTCAACCAGCATTTCCACAAATCCATCCACCGGAAACAACAACGGATGATCAAAGTCAAGGTCTACAGGAATCCGACGAATTTCATTGAGCTTTAGCCAGACAGCCTTGCCGATGATTTGGGTAATGCGCTGGTAGTCCCAACCGCCCGGGCTCCCAAGATTCCATTCGGAATGATATCCGAGAAAGTCTTTCAATGACTCCTCCTAATTCTACTCTGTTCCACTTCGGTTCAGGGCTTTGAATCGTTTTTGAATAAAATGGAACGGCAGCTCTCCGCCCTCCAGCAGTCGTCTGTGAAACTGATCGAGCCCTATCTTCATACCATAGGTCTCTCTTAATTGCATGATTTCATAACGGCCTAAACTATAACACAACTGATAACCCGGATTAAGTTGGAAGTGATCTATCTGGTAATCGGCTTCTTCTGGACTGAATCCGGCGGATGTGACCAGTCTTACTGCGTCCTTCCTGGTAAGCATATCAGTGGTTAAGCCCACGTCGATTTTACATCGGGCGGCCCTCCAGAGCCTTCGTTTGCAATCAACCAAGTATTCGATTGGATTGCCGATGTAACCATACTCAGACAGGAGTGATTCAGCATAGTAGGCCCAACCCTCGTAAAAAAGGGGTGACTCAATTTGACGTCGTACGGGATTTTTAAGCTTCCTTCGAACAGTGTCCAACAAATGGTGCCCGGGGAATGTTTCGTGGGCAGCGAGGAATTTGTATTCCCGGTGAAGCCGCTTCCTGACGTTTTTGGCAGCTTCTTTGCCCCTCTGCTCTTCTAGCTGGGTGGTCATGTAGAAGAAGTCTTTTTCCCTGACATCTGCGCTGAAGGCTGCGCTGAAAGAGGCCGAGCTGCGGACAGATCGAAGATAAGTTGGTGTTTCACAGAGTTCCAGCGAAGCGTTTAAGTCTAAACCGCAGAAGCCGTTCTCCCGGAAGAAGCGCCCTAATCGCTCTATTTCATGTTGATACAGAGAAAGGGTGTCCTTTTTTTCAACATCCGAAGGAGAATAAGCGTGATACAACTCAGTCCACGATTTGCCAGGATCTATGTTAGCCTGAAGCTCCTTTAATCGTTCCAGATTTTCTCGCCATTCGTCCTCAGCAATTTGGAACACTTCAGGTAGACTTCGGACAGACCGGAAATGGTCATTGAGTGTGGCTTTTAGCGCCGAAACCACAAACTGCTGATCCGGAACAGGAGAAAGCGTGCCTAAGAATTTCCGAAAGGCGTCCAGCGCCGACCAGGTCTCCTGTAAGCCCGCAGAAAAAAGCTTGCCTCCCGCATCACGCTTGCTGATTTCTGTGAGATACTCCTTGCAGTCATATAACATGGCATGCGTCGCCTCACGATAAGTCTGTGGAACGCTGTCAATATTGTTGAGGGCCTGTTCGAGTAGGCGGGGGATGGCTCGCAGCCGGGACAGTATCCTATATTCTTTTTCTTCTGCATCTGAGACAGGTTTGGTCCGCGCGTGATCCAGGCCTATGAAAGCAATTTTCAGATAGAGCAACGGGTTGTAACGCCAGGATTCCTTCATTTCCAGCTCTATCAGAATACCGGCAGCACTTGCCTTCAACAGTTCAAGATCCGTGAGCTTCTCGAGATCCTTCTCTTGGGCTGCCACAAGGTCACATCGGTTTTGGAATGCTCTTAGCGTGGAGAGACATTCGTGGATGCGGTGCCGATCAAGGTTGTCCAGTTGATCGTAGTACTGGCTGGCCATCTCAGCTCGAGGCAGAAAGTGGAATTCATCGCTGGCACACATGACCGGAAAACACTTGGCCAGGTAGTCAAAGTACTGAACCGTCAATTCGGCTTGAGGGTCCTTCATGGCCAACTCTATTTACATCTATTCTTGATCCAACCGGGTTGTTTTGCTAACTATTAAACGAGGCGTAATACATGCGGAATCCTAAAATGATCTACACATGCAGTTTCATATCACATGGCTCATGGCATTTTAACAACAAAAGACTAGACAATAATAATACATTGAATCACTAAAGGAAATGAAACCCTGAGAACTGCCTGTCAGGACGTGAAGCCAGGGGGGCACCCATTGACAGAGGATCACTGTGCACTTGTAGAGATCAAGCAGAGGATTCCAGGTTTTGATCGCTTCATAGGCTCTTGGATATACCAAGGAGAGATCAATTTTGTGGTCGATGTAGGGCCAGCTAATGCAGTGAACGATTTGATTGAGGTTCTTTTGCACATGAATATGGCGAGGGTTGATTACGTCCTCCTCACGCACATACACATTGACCATGCTGGTGGTCTCGGCCAGTTCCTTCAGCATTTTCCGACGGCCCGGGTCGTCTGCCATGACAAGGCGGTAAGGCATCTCGTAGATCCTTCCAGGCTGTGGGAGGGTAGCCGAATGGTCCTCGGAGAGATTGCTGAAGCCTTTGGTTCTCCCAAAGCGGTGAAGGGAGAGTTATGTATCCCTCACACGCAGGCAGACATAAAAGGCCTTGTCGTCATTGAAACCCCAGGGCATGCGCCCCACCACCTCAGTTTTAGTTATGCGGGAAACCTTTTTGCCGGTGAAGCCGGCGGCAACTATTATTCATTGCAGGATATGGATTATCTGCGCCCTGCCACCCCTCCCAGATTTTTTCTGAACGTTTTTTTGAAAAGTGTGGATAAACTGATGGCCTTAGACAACCAGCTCATGCGTTATGCCCATTTCGGAGACGCTCCCAACTCGCATCAGATGCTGAAGAGGTTTCGGGCTCAGATCTTGCGATGGAAAGAGATTGTTCAGAAAGAGATGTCAACAGGTTCTGATAATCTTGTGGCGAGATGTATGGATCGTCTCCTAGAACAAGATCCTGATCTAAAGGCCTTCGAGTTCATGGATCCTGACACACAAAACCGGGAAAGATTCTTCATGGCCAATTCAGTCAGGGGCTATATAGAATTCCTGCAAAATGAGGATTAAACGCTTATTTTATTCTATACATTCCTCGTTTCTGGTGTCATAAGAACCTTCAAAAGCGTTGCAGAAGATAGATCAAGCTGTCTGATTCCATTCCTTACAGTCCCGATGTATCTAGACTTGTCGGGCCTGAAGGGCGCTTCAATCCCAAAGTGGCGGACTTCGTTACGATTGAGGCTTGCCGCTCGGATCTTCAACCAAGCCGAAGGTTTCCTGCTGTCACAGGAAGGCACTGCTCTCCATGCTGAAGCATTCTGAAGATGAAATAAAGGCACTTGCCCGATTGTCGACGCTGGTCAATTCCACCCTGGATCTCACAGAGGTTTTGGACAACGCCATGAAGTATGTGGAGGAATTGATGGATGCGGAGACTAGCTCGATCTTCGAGGTAGATCATGACCGGGGCGAACTCCGCTTTCGATTGGCTCGAGGGAAGTGGGGAACCAAGGCGAGCGAGATTCGCTTAGCCATGGGTGAGGGGATCGCAGGTCGCGTGGCCCAAGAGGGAAAACCTATCTTGGCGCTCGATGTCGACCATGATAAGCGCTTCACCCCTCGGATCGATGTCCATACAGGTTTCAAGACGCGCTCCATCATTTGTGTGCCGATCAAGCACAAGGGCCGCCTGATTGGGGTGCTGGAGGTCCTTAATAAGCGCGTTGGATCTTTTCAAGAGGACGACCTTGAGCTCCTAACCGTGGTTAGCAACCAGATTGGTACTGCCATGGAGAATGCGCGCCTATACGAACGTTTGCGGGAAAAGTTCACGCTGACCGCGGAGGAGCTCAAGAAAACGCAGCAGAAGGTGATTCAAAGCGAACGCATGGTTGCCTTGGGAAGGCTTTCCCAGGGTGTTGCCCATGAGGTACGCAATCCGGTCATGTCCATAGGCGGTTTTGCCAGGCGACTCAAGCAGAAGCTTCCCCCCGGCGATCCTGCCCGCAAGTATGCCCAGATTATTCTCGAAGAGACTGCCCGTCTAGAAAAAATGGTGCGAGACATAGAGGCCTATACACGGATGCGGGAACCGAAGTTTGGGGAGGTCAGTCCTAACAAGCTCGTTGAACGCGCCTTGGACGAATGGCGGGGGAAGATGCCCTATGCGGACATACATGTACACCTTGACCTGCGGGCGAGTGATATCACTTTTCCAGGTGATGAAAGACTCCTTGCTCTGGCACTCAAGAATCTTTTCCAGAATGCAGGAGAGGCCATGACCGACGTAGGCCACCTTTCCATAACCGTCTACTCCCAGGGGCGAGAGGTCGTTATCAAGGTAGCCGACACTGGAAGAGGCATCCCTTCAGATAAGCTTCCACAGATCTTTGATCCCTTTTTTACTTCCACAACGCAGGGCTCCGGGCTGGGTTTAACCGCTGTCCAGCGCATCGTGAGTGCACACAACGGCGCAGTCACTGTAGAATCCACGCCGGGTGAAGGTACCGAGTTTCAGATCCGGCTGCCCCTTTATCCGGATGATATGCAGCTTAGTGAACTGAAAGCGCCTCCCAAAGAAGGCATGCGTGTTTAGGCCTGTGTCACCTCAGGATAGCCTGTGAGGGGCATAGTAATTGCATGCCCAAGATGGCAAACATGTCGTATCGGCGTGCGTGCCGACACGGATCACACAGGTTAAAACCCACGTCCTTCACTGTGCCGTTTTGGCATCTCCTAAGAGGAGTGACATATCCTTGACCCCGTCAGATGCAGTAACAGTTATAGCGGTTGTCAGAATAACGTTCCGATAAGAATAGATGACAATTGAAAATACTATTTGGCTCACTTGTGGGTGTGCAATTTTAGGATTTTTGAATTCTCCTGGCTAAATCGTGCACGCAGTGGTTCTGTTCAAGCCGTCAGGCGCAACCGGAGCGCAACAACTCGGGCGGAGCCCTCAGACAGCTTGCAATTTTAACCGCCAGTCACATTCAAAAATCTTCTCCAAAATTGCACAATGTCGTTCGCCAAATAATATTTTCAATCATCAACGACTTGCGAGCAAACGGAACATATTTTTGACAATCAGTCTAATAAAGGAGGGTAACATGGGCACGGACAACATCATTTTCTTAGAGGTGATAGAGTGGTTCGACGAAACCGGTCAGGAGTTGGTGCACAGAATACCGGAGGAAGGCTCCGGCGAAATAAAGTTCGGGGCGCAGCTAATCGTCCGAGAGAGTCAGGTGGGAGTATTATTTTACAAGGGAAAGGCCTGCGACGCCTTTGGCCCCGGCCGTCATACCCTGACGACGGCCAATATCCCGGTCCTGACCAAGATCCTGGCGATACCCTGGGCCATGACTACCCCGCTCCGCGCAGAGGTTTATCTAGCCAATATGAAGGTTTTCCCCAATCTTAAATGGGGGACCAGGGACCCTGTGGCCTTCAAGGATTCCGAACTGGGGCTCATCCGCCTGCGGGCCCATGGCGTGTTCAACATTCAAGTGGTTCAGCCGGTCTTGTTCATCAACACCCTCGTGGGCACCATGGGCATATTCACCACAGAGGAGATCGAGGAATACATCGCACGCGTCATTGTCTCTCGTTTTAATGACTACCTGGGTGAGCATCTGGACAGCATCCTCAATCTCCCAGGCCGTTACGACGAGCTCTCTACAGGCCTGCAGAGCCGCTTGAAGGAAGATCTCAGCCACTTCGGGCTGGGCCTGACACATCTGTATATCGGTTCCATCACTCCCCCTCCGGAGGTGCAAAAAACGATTGACGATAAGAGTCGCCTGAACGTAGTTCAGGATCTAGACAGGCTGGTGAAAATGAAGGCGGCCATGGCGATGGAAAAGGCTGCTGAGTCGACCGGGGAAGCCGGTGCCGGCATGGGCATGGGCATGGGTTTCATGATACCGGCCATGTTTGCAGATATGTTTAGGCCCAAGCCCGACCCTACAGCTACGCCTCCGCCTCAAGAGACAAATTGCCCGGACTGCAAGCTTCCCATTACCAAAGAAGCCAAGTTCTGCCCGCATTGCGGGCATCAGCAATTGGTTTTCGACCAATGTGCCCACTGTGGTAAGAACTTGCCACCGAACGCCAAATTCTGCTCCAAGTGTGGACACCCTGTCGACGAAAAACCAGCTTCCAAGGTCTGCTACCACTGCAAGACCGAGAATCTTCCAGGCTCTGTATTCTGCAATCACTGCGGAGAGAAATTGGGATAAAGTGGCATTTTCCGTAGAACAAGAGTGTCCACAATGCGGGGCCCCCATAGGGCTCGAGGAGACCGATCACCTCCTCCAGTGCCCATACTGCCATGTTAAGAGCTTTCTTTTCGCCCCGGATTATTTTCGTTTGGTGCTGCCGCACAAGGCACCTGGCAAGGAGATCGTTTACGCCCCGTACCTGCGCTTTAAGGGCAACGTCTATGCGTGTCAGGGCCAAACTATAGGACACCGGATAGTCGACATCACCCATCTGGGCACACCAGTCAAGGGTCTTCCCATATCCCTGGGTCTGAGGCCTCAGGCCATGAAAATGAGATTCGTCACACCGGACACGGGTGGCTCATTTCTTGGGTGTTCTTTGCGGGTAGCCGATGTGTTGGCCAAAGTGGGAAGACATACGCCAGGCTCTGGGCAGCTGTTTCACCGTGCCTTTATTGGAGAGGCCGTAAGCCTTATCTACCTCCCCTTGTTTGTGCAGAAAGAAGTGATCTTTGACGCTATAACAAATCGGCCCATCGTTAAACTCACCCAGGACGAAGACACATTTAAATCAGCCGCGGACAATTATCCACGGTGGAGGCTCACCTTCATGTCCACGCTCTGCCCGCAATGCGGCTGGAATCTGGATGGCGAAAGGGACAGCGTGGCTTTGACTTGCAGAAACTGCGATACAGCCTGGGAAGCCTCGGAAGGAAAATTTGTCAGGGTGAGCCTTGCGGTTGTTCCGGGACAGGGCCAAAAGGCCGTGTACTTGCCCTTTTGGAGAATTACCGCTAGAGCAGAGGGGATAGAAATAAATTCGTTTGCTGATTTCATCCGGGTGACCAACCAGCCCAGGGTGGCCCAAGAAGCGT
>JBFEUB010000125.1:0-10535 GCA_041547605.1 Desulfobacteria bacterium | reverse complement strand
GCTGACCCTGTAGCAAGCTACAGGGAATGCGCTCGCTGTTGCAGTTCAAAAATCCTAAAATTGCACACCCACAAGTGAGCCAAATAGTATTTTCAATTGTCATCTATTCTTATCGGAACGTTATTCTGACAACCGCTATAAAAAGGTGTTTGTCAAGATATTGTTTTTGATCGTTATCGAAACCATATTATGAATGACACAAAGACTGCCCCTAGGTATGTATGGGGCGTAAAATTGTTGCACGTTTTGTTGGGAAATGCTAGGATTTGAACGTTTAAGTAGGCTAACTTGTTGCAATTATTGAACCGATTATCATACATGTTATTTTTTGGGTTGCTAGCTTCGGCCTGTTAGAAAATCAGAGGCCTGAAGGATAGATCGTGTGAACGCACATGATTTGTTGAAGAATCTAACATCAGATGAGGCTGATGCGTATGGGCTCGTTCTGTCTTCATCTCGTATTCCATACCATGTCAGCAGGGGGGATCAGGGTTGGGATATATATATCGAGTCTGCTTTTTGCGAGCAAGCCGTCAAGGCCATCGAAGCGTATCTGGAGGAGAATCAGGACGCTGATCCCATACGGGAAACCGAATTGTTTGAATACGGTAAGACATTTACGGGAATATGGGTGCCTCTTCTGTTGGCGGCAGTGCATGTTGCCATCGTAATGAGTCATAAGAGCCAAGCGCTTATAAAAATATACGGTTCTGCCGCCCAACACATCCTGCACGGAGAGTTATACCGGACGGTGACTTCGCTGATGATTCATGTCAATGCCCTGCATCTTGTTGGCAATATGGTTGGGATCGCCTTGTTTGGAACAGCTGTATGCCAGGTCATGGGGCCGGGCGTTGGATGGTTTATGATTCTCGTCACCGGCATTGGTGGCAATTTCATGAATGCCTTGCTATACCAAACCGATCACCTTTCAGTGGGGTCATCCACTGCTGTCTTCGGGGCTATCGGCATACTGGCAGGGTATCAGTTCTTGAAGAGGTCCAGGAGCACCAGCAGAGGGACAAAAGCATGGCTGCCGCTAGGCGCCGGAGTGGCCCTTCTTGCTTTTCTTGGCAGCAGTAAATATTCTGACCTAACAGCGCACCTGTTTGGCCTACTGGCAGGGATTCCGTTGGGTGCATTTTACGGTTTTATTGTGAAACGACCGGTTGGAAGGGCCTACCAAGGATATTGCGTACTTGCCGCGTTGATACTCATTGTCACATCATGGATGAGAGGGATTGGGGCCTAAAAAAGTGGAGACGGCGGCATCATGTCTAATGATCGTCTTTGTCTTCTATACGAAAACCAGGGCCGCATGCACAAAGCACTTGAGGAATTTAGGTTGGCTGCTGTATACGATCCCAAGAACAGTGTAATACATTTTGACGTTGGTGCAATTGAGATGCGGAACGGACGATATGGGGAGGCAGCTATCGCCTTTCAGAAGGCCGTTCAGCTCAACCCCAAATGGGATCTGGCCCACAGGAATCTTGGCTTGGGATGTTTACAGTTTTTTGGACAGAAAGGAAGAAGGACTCAGACATCTCAGGAAGGCTTTGAATCTGAATCCAGGGATGAAGGACGCAGCCCAGCTGCGTGAGTTGGTCAGCTTGACGGAAAAAGTGAATGGATGAGTGGGGTTTTCTGCTATGTTTGGTCCGTGGGTTTCTGAGATTCTGTATTTCGAAAGCGCCATTCGTGTTTCCTCTCACTTAAGGAAAGAAGTATTATGAGTCAAAAGGAATTGCCACAACGAAAACCTGATCCGGCAAAGATGCAAGCTTTGAGGAGCCTGCCTCTTGAGGTCAAGCAGTCCCTCACCAAAGAGGAGGCGGACGCATTTCTTTATGAGGAGACATGGCCTGATTCCCTTCTTGAAAAGCTGAAGGACTACCTCGTAGATCGGGACGAGGATCAACGCAAGGGATCACGATAGGGTCCCTTTGATCTAAGTGTGCCACGAGTCAACAATGAGTGGCATGAGGCTCGGGGCACAAGTCGCTTGGACAACCGCTTTTTGCCTGAATCCTTGCGCCTTAGGCCCATGATTTTGGGCCTTATCCAGCGATGGCGCTGGAGGGCCGAGTGCGTGTCCATCTGATAAAATCCGGGGAGGTATCGTGAACAAAGTCCCAATCGAAGAAGACAAAGAGGATGAACTGCCCCTTGAGAGAGAAATACGGGTGGATGAAGAAGATCCGGATCTTTCCTACCGGGGTGAGATACGAAGCTTGGAGCAGGATTCACAGATCCAAAAGCTGAATCAACGAATCTCTTTGATACTGGTACTCGTGCCATGCTTGCTGGGTGCTATCTTGCTCTTTGCCTACTTCGACCTGAAAGACAGGTTGAGTCAAGTCCAAGACATGGGGTCAACCGAGAGGCAAGCCCTGTCTCAGGATGTTGTAGACAAAGTGGGAGGCCTTTCGGAGCAGTACAAAACGCTTGAAGCATCTCTCGTTGACAGGGTGGCGCTTCTTGAGAAATCTGCTGGATCCATCGCCAAAGATCTGAATAGAGATAAACAGGAGATTGAGAAACTCACTGCATCCAAAGTAGATAGGAAAGCCTTGGAACGAGCCCTGAAAGAACAATCTGAAACCCTATCACTGTTACAAAACGCCCTGGAAGATCAGAAGCGGGCGCTGCAAAGTCTGAAGGAAAGCAGCAACAAAGATGTCGGGGAGATCCTTCAGACCATCGAACAGACACGGGATGACACACGAAAAATAGAGTCAGCCATCCAAGATCTTTCAAAACGTAAGATAGACAAAAGTGGGCTGGAAAACTTCCTTGAAACCCAGAGAAAAAGCTATGAGGTGACGACATCGCTGCTTCAGAAGAAAATAACATCCCTCGAGAAGGCGGTTTTGGAGCTACAAAAGCAACTCAGCATAACCCCGGCCCCTGAGGTTCCAAGCATACCCACCGTCAAGAAGCCTGCCGCTGAAGCTCCAGAAGAAACCCACTCACCAGCGGCAGCCACGATCACGGAGCAAGAGATACCCGAATAGCAATTTTGGAGACGTCCCCACCTTACGACTGACGCTCCTTCTCATCTCTGCTCTATGATATACCCCTTGATCTTCAGAAGATCTAACAAGCTCTCGGTCCCAACTAGATGGGCAGCACCGACGATAACCAGAACGTTGTCGTGTTGGTTCATCAAATTTTCAATATTTGAAATCCAGTTTTTGTTTCTCCGAACAACAAAGCGATCATAGACATCAGGATGTTCTTTGAAGCTCATGCTTATGATCGAATTCAGCTTCTTAACGTCACCGGACTTCCAGGCGTCAACAATATCAGAGGCCATCGTTCCCGCGACCTCTAAATCTTCCAATGTCTGGCGCAAAAAGGATTCTTGCTCTTGATCATCCATTTGGGCGAAAAGTTTCAATTGATATTCCGAAGATTCCAGCGGGATGATTTCTTTTGCATCTTTTTTGGCCTTGTTTAAAAAGTACGCATCTACACCATAGCTTGGATCAAATCCTAACTTTTGAAGCTCCATGACACTCAGTGTCACGGCAGAAAGCCATGGCTTGAAACGATTAAACGAGGCCACCGGGATACCGGCTGCAGCAAGTTTTTGCTCAAGCAATTTGTACGTTTCTTCAGAAACATTCTTGTTGAGCGTTTGCCCTTCCGCGTAGAGGCCAAGGGTCATCATCTTCGCTTGCATAACGGGATCGTTCACTTCGTCCATGTTCGTTTCAAACACAAGCCTTCGAGCATCCTCGTAGGCCTTCTCAATTTCTGGGGCCAAGGGGTAAGCATCACTTTTCAGTACGTGCACCGACCCAAGAAAATACATGGTGTTTTTCTTGGTTTGCACGGACCAGAGAAAATGTTTCCTTGTTTCGGGTTGAAGGCGTTCCTGTGCATATACGACATTGGCGAGTGCGCAGACGACTGCAAGGTAAACAAAAATGTGCAGCCATTGACGGATATTGCGCTTGAATGCGAACCTCACAACCATGATAACTCCTTTCCGGCATCAAACATAGCTATTGCATCGTGATCCCTGCTCCTGTTCATAGCACGAATACTGCCAAGTGGAAACCGTGTAAACCTTCTAAACCCTATCGTTGCATAAACAACGCGGCAAAAGGTCCTCAAAAGCAATAGTAGTCTTTCTTTGAGGGTTTTTTAAGGGATTTTGTGGAAATCATTGCGAGTGATATCCAGAAACTTGAAAAAACAGCCAAGTTGTTTACCCTTCGGGAAAGCCGATGATGCCCCATCTCCTGTGTTGTCAAGGGTTCGCGGTAGTTTACTACAGCTTCACCCTTGACGCCTTGGATTTGAGCATTCTCAACTTTTGCAACGTTAGGGTAAACTCAGCCGCCTAATGGCAACGCCATAATCTTGACCGGCATGCTCCCCGGACACGCAGTGCTGCCGCAAGGCAGAACCCCCGCCCGGAGGGGCGGGGAGGCTTCATCATATATCTTTGTCAACCCTCAAGAAATCCTATGTGGCCGTGTGGCGTGGGTAAGAGCAGGGATGAGAATGGAGGAAGCGACCGGGACACCTTTCAAAACTTATTGTGGGAAAGACCAGGCTATGTTATCAAGCGATATCTCTTGCAACGTTAGTCCCTTAGGTTGTGAAATTCGTGTTTCTTCTGGCAGAAAACAATCTTGGAATAACGAATATCAAATGTCGAACAAGGAAGTAAGAAGGAAAAACTTCGACATTCAGAATTCCTTGTTCATCATTCTACATTCTTGTCTGATTTCGGCTTGTCCAGGTTAGGGTTTAGGGAGTTCCTCTATGCCTTATTGACAGGGTTTCGTGGCCTTACTTGTTGAAGCAGAGAAAACCCCCCATGAAGACTATCAGAACGGCCATCATACAGTTCGACATTCGCCGGGGCGACGTTGCGTGGAACCTGAGAATAGCCAAACAGCGTCTTGCTGCTGTTGCAAAAAAGGGTTCACAACTTGTTTTGCTCCCGGAGATGTGGTCCACTGGCTTTGCAAACGAACGCTTAAAAGAACTCTCTGACACGACTCCGAGAGTTCTGGAAGATTTGTCCCGGGTGGCAAGAAATCAGCATTTAACTGTGATCGGGTCTTTGCCCGAAAAGAGTGGAGGCAAAGTCTATAACACTGCCTACGTTGTGGACAGGGACGGATCTATTTCAGGCACCTATAGGAAAGTCCATCTCTTTTCGCCGACTGGGGAAGACCGATATTTTGAACCTGGGCGGAAAGGCGTGATTTCTGAGACCTCTCTCGGCCCTATTGGTCTGCTCATATGCTATGATCTGAGATTCCCTGAGCTCTGTCGGTCTCTTGCGCTGGGTGGTGCCACCATTGTAGGTGTCGTGGCTCAGTGGCCGGCCGAGCGTGCAGCCCACTGGGATGTCCTTTTGAGGGCCCGAGCCGTGGAGAACCAACTTTTTGTGCTTGGGGCGAACCGATGCGGCAGAGACGGCGACCTTGTTTATGCAGGTCATTCACGGATTGTATCTCCTAATGGAGAGATTTTGGCACGGGCCGGAAGACGGACGGCTACCCTTTGTGCGACAATCGATTTGCGCGCAGTGGAACAAACCAGAAAACGTATTCCATGTTTACAGGAGCGGATGCCACAAGCCTATGGGTGAGAAGATCCTGGAACGTGAGGTGTTGGAAAAGACGATCCAGTCCTTGAAGAGAGAGGGCAAGAAAATCGTTTTTACCAACGGCTGTTTTGAGCTTCTTCACATCGGCCACGTTCGGTATTTGCAGGCCGCTAGGGCGGAGGGGGATGTCCTCACGGTGGGTGTGAATTCTGACCGTTCTGTTCGCCAGATCAAAGGGCCCAAGCGCCCGATAGTCCCCGAGAATGAACGTACTGAGGTGTTAGCATCTTTGGCGTGCGTGGACTTTGTGTCCCTCTTTGACGAGCCAGACCCCCTGGCAATGATCCGGGCTTTCCTGCCTGATGTGCTGGTCAAGGGGGCAGACTGGGCAGAGGATGCCATTGTGGGAAGAGATATCGTAGAGGCACACGGTGGTCGGGTGGTTCGGATTCCATTAACACAGGGCACCTCCACCACCAGCATCATCGAGAGAATCTTGGGAAATTACCAAAGGTGAACGAAAGTAAACGATGATGGGAGGTATTTTAGCCTATCGCAGAGCCCGCAAAGTCACAGGGTTTTTGATCTGAATTCCTGAGTGGGGAATTCAGACAAACATGCCATCCCGCTGTCGCGGCACGTATTGATAGGGCAAGTATGCCGTTGGCAGGATCATTAGCGTTTCGCGTACGGCGGACTGAGATTTGGCCTGATTTTTCCACTGAAAAAATCAGGCCAATAACTGATCTAAGGGACCTCTGTGATCTCAAGAGACCGGGGGGGCGGGTGAGAGATTTTGTCTTGGGCTCGCAGGGTCAGGGTTACCTTTTGAAAAGGTAAAAAAGGAGCGTGACAATAATACTGATGATGATGCAGGTCGTGACGGGGAAGTAGAATTGGAAGTTTTCTTTCTTGATTATGATATCGCCGGGTAGCTTTCCAAGCCATGGCACCCTTGGTGTTATAACCATCAGAACACCCATGGCAGCAATAACTAGTCCGATGATGATGAGAACTTTTCCGAGGCTATAAAACAGATTCATGGTTCGGATGCCAAGTGTCGAAGATTATTTGACACAAAAAAATATGAAGATTTGCGGCCCTTGTCAAGAGGACAGGAGCCCAAAGTTGCAATCGATCATGTCATGTTCTATCTCTCATAGAAGATAGTATCGTGTCCCGGGAATAAGTTCAATTACTGATACTGGAGCCGAAAGCCTTTTCCGAGCGACATTGAGCATTTTAGGAGCCGGACGTCAGCTGAGTGGAGCCTTAAGAATCATATGCTGTTTGTGAGGGCCTGAGGCCCGAATTTTAGCGCTCCGGTTGCGCCTGACGGCTTGAACAGAGGCACTGCGTGCATGATTTGGCGGAGCGAAGCTGATGTCCCGACAATGCTCACGAAGCAAGGAAAATGGCTTTTTGGCGATTCCATATTTTTGAAACAAACTCCTGAGACGCGACACTGTCGACACAGATGCTGGTTTCCCTTGGAGTGAAGAAGACGCGGGCAAGAGATTTTGTTCCGGGCTGAGGACTTTCGTCGGTATGAAAGAGATGTTCCAGAAAAAAGTTGAGATATCTCATCATGTCCAAGTAGGACCGGGCTATTTTAGAATGGGTTTGGCCTTTCCCGAAGTGGCCCGGATCGCCCGGCCCGGACAGTTCGTGATGGTGAAGCTCCCCGACCAGCGCATTCCGCTCCTGCGTCGACCTTTCTCCGTTCACAACCGCCTGGTTGAAAGGGGAGAGGCCTGCGGGTTTGAACTCTTGTATAAAGTCGTGGGGCAAGGTACCCAGGCCATGTCTGAATTGAAGGCTGGAAACGTCTTAGACGTTTTGGGGCCTCTCGGAAATGGGTTCTCTTATCCTGAGAGCATTCGTGATACTTTTCTGGTGGCTGGTGGTATTGGCGTTGCGCCGCTTTACTATCTTGCGCTTGACCTTGCAGAGCATCGGGACGTCAGAGCCACGGTTTTCTTGGGTGGGTGTTCTGCTTCTGATATCCTGTGCCAGGAGGAGTTCACGTCGATCGGTGCCAGGGTTATCATCACAACAGAAGATTGCAGCCTGGGAGATATGGGTATGATTACACCCCAGGTTCAAAGGGCTGTCGAAGGTGATGGAAAGCCGGATATCATCTATGCATGTGGCCCGCACGCCATGCTTAAAACGCTCAGTGACATGGCTGCAGTCCACGATGTGCCCTGTGAGATCTCTATGGAAACAATGATGGCCTGTGGCTTTGGTGTATGTCTGGGGTGCGCTGTGAAGAAGGCTGGTGGAGAGGAGAACTATCTTCATGCATGCACTGAAGGACCCGTCTTTGATTCGCGAGCCATTTTGATATAGTGCGGTATCCCAAAAATACCATTTGTTTCGAGTCTCGATATTGGAATTTCGGATTTCACCAGCCTTGACAGGTAGAGTAAATCCAAGTACTCATCCAACATTTCATCTTGCCATGCCAAGAATACAGGATTTCTGACATAGGGCACTCGGCTTCGTGAAGTTCAGGTGCGGATACTATGGTAAAGAAGGAAGTCATGCAGAAGGAATATGAGCCCGAATCTGTAGAATTAAAGTGGCATAAGATCTGGGGACAAAAGCGACTGTTCCGGGTGGAAGAAGATCCGGGAAAGGAAAAGTACTATTTGCTTGAGATGTTTCCGTATCCATCGGGTAACATCCACATGGGGCATGTCCGCAACTACGCTATTGGGGATGTGGTGGCGCGATACAAGCGCATGCAGGGTTTCAATGTCCTTCACCCAATGGGGTGGGATGCGTTTGGTATGCCGGCAGAAAACGCAGCCATTGCCCACAACGTACATCCGGCCAAGTGGACATATCAGAACATTGACACCATGCGCTCCCAGTTAAAGCGTCTTGGATTCAGCTATGATTGGGACAGAGAGCTGGCTACATGCAAGCCTGAATACTACCGTTGGGAGCAATGGCTTTTTGTCAAAATGTATGAAGAGGGCATGGTTTACAGAAAAAAGGCTTCTGTGAACTGGTGCGAAGACTGCCAGACAGTCTTGGCCAATGAGCAAGTGGAAGCGGGTTTATGCTGGCGGTGCAGCCAGGTCGTTGTCCAGAAGGAGTTGGACCAATGGTTCTTCCGTATTACCGATTATGCCGACGACCTTCTTGAATATTGTGATCAACTGCCGGGCTGGCCTGAAAAAGTGGTGACCATGCAAAGGAACTGGATCGGAAAAAGCATCGGGGCTGAGATTCAGTTCCCCATGGAAAGCGGGGACGGCTATATCCCGGTATTCACAACACGCCAGGACACAGTATTTGGTGCCACCTTTATGGTTATGGCTCCGGAACACCCGTTGGTCATGAAGCTTTCCACCGGAACCCGCGAAGAAGAAAACGTGAGGGCCTTTGTTGAGCGCATGAGGGCCCAAGACAAAGCAAAACGGACCTCTGATGATTATGAAAAAGAGGGCGTTTTTGTCGGGGCGTATTGCATCAATCCATTTACCAAGAGACAGATGCCCATTTACACCGCCAACTTCGCACTCATGGAATATGGCACCGGTGCAGTGATGGCAGTGCCTGCACATGACCAGAGAGATTTTGAGTTTGCCCAAAAATATGGCCTGGAGATCATTGTCGTCATTCAGCCCAGGGGCGAAACCCTTGAGCCGGAAACCATGCGTGAAGCTTATGTGGACACAGGGATATTGGTTCGATCCGGGCCGTTTGACGGGTTGGAGAATACACGCGCTCTTGATGCCATTGCAGACTATTTGGAAGAGAATAAGATGGGGGCAAGAGCTGTTAACTTCCGGCTCAGGGATTGGGGGATTTCGCGTCAAAGATACTGGGGGGCTCCCATCCCTATTGTCTATTGCAAAAAATGCGGGGTGGTGCCAGTCCCGGAAAAAGACCTGCCGGTAATACTTCCTGAACATGTCGAGATGCTAGAAGGAGGAAAGTCGCCTCTCCCGACACTCGAGAGCTTTGCAAAGACTTCATGCCCGCAATGCGGCGAACCTGACGGCCGTCGGGAAACCGACACCATGGATACCTTTGTGGAATCTTCATGGTACTTTGAACGGTATTGCAGTCCTGGTCACGGTGACGGGATGTTTGACGTAGGAGCCGTTGGATACTGGATGCCAGTGGACCAGTACATTGGGGGTATCGAGCATGCGATTCTTCATCTTCTCTACTCGCGATATTTCACTCGCGTACTTCGGGAGTTCGGGCTGGTGACGTACAAGGAGCCTTTTACACGTTTGCTGACCCAGGGAATGGTTTGCAAAGAAACGCTGAAATGTCCGAACCATGGCTTCCTGTACCCTGAAGAAGTTGTAAAGAAGGATCAAAGGCAAACTTGCGAACATTGCGAAAGCCAGGTTGAGGTTGGACGGATCGAAAAGATGTCTAAGTCCAGAAGGAACGTGGTCGATCCGAATATCCTCATAGAGAAATATGGGGCTGATACCCTGAGACTGTTTTGTCTCTTTGCAGCGCCGCCGGAGCGGGACCTGGACTGGAGTGATCAGGGGGTGGAGGGGGCTTATCGCTTTCTCAAGCGCGTATGGCGGCTGGTGGCAGATCATGTAGCAGACATACAGGGCGTCGAGCCTTTTGACGGGAGCCGAGCCCTTACTGGTGACCTCAGGACTCTTTACAGAAAAACCCATGTCACAATTAAGCGTGTAACCAATGACATCGAGACACGGTTTCACTTCAATACGGCAATCAGCGCGGTTATGGAGCTTGTGAATACGATACAGGCTGTCAAAGACAGTATCCTTTCGACACCGGAGGGCACCTCTGTCTTAAGGTTGGCTGTGGAAACAGTTATTGTCCTGTTGTCACCCATCGTACCGCATGTGGCCGAGGAATTGTGGGAGGCATTGGGCTGCTCCGGTAGCGTGCTTGAAGCTGCATGGCCCACATATCGTGAGGAGGCTATTGCAGAGGATGAGAT
>JBFEUB010000124.1:0-10624 GCA_041547605.1 Desulfobacteria bacterium | reverse complement strand
TTTGCGTAAAAACGGTGTTCATATCCGGATCGGTGCCAACCTCAAAGGAGACCTGAATGACCATGGTGCCGTCATTGGAATTGGTCGACTTCATGTAGATCATGTTTTCGACCCCGTTGATTTCCTGCTCCAAAGGTGTTGCTACCGACTGCTCTACACTGATAGAATTGGCGCCAGTGTATGTCGTACGCACTTCCACGATAGGCGGCGTGATGTTGGGATACTGCTCAATGGGAAGACCTCCCAAAAACACAAACCCCACAATGACCGTAAAAATGGCGATGACCATGGCCACAATGGGCCGTCTTACGAAGAAATTACCCATATCTGGTCACTCTTGTTCTTTGTATTATTGAAAAAGCTTTCTTTAAAGTGGGCTTCACGTTTACCCCGGGTTTCACTTTCTGCAACCCTTCGTACACAACCTGCTCCCCGGGTTTCAGACCTTCGGTGATGAGCCACAACTCTTTGATCCTCGGGCCCACTTTCACTCCTCTTTTCTCAACCTTATTGTTGGCTTCAACAACAAAGACATTGTAAAGGCCTTGCAGCTCCATGACACACCTTTGGGGGATTAAAATACCGTCTTCAACAACTCGAATCTTAGCCTTTATCCTGGCAAACTGACCGGGACGGAGTATCTCCTCTGGATTGGGAAACGATGCCTGGGCCAGAATGGCACCGGTTTCTGGATCCACCTCTCTATCAATGAAATCGAATTGACCTTTGTGTTCATACAGGGTGCCGTCTGCGAGAATAAGCTCCAAGAGTGCTTTGCGGGCATTCTCATCGGGAGCGCGGCTTTGGGAGATATAACGCCGGGCGGCCTTCAAGTACTCCGTTTCTGTTATAAAGAATTGCACGAGGACAGTGTCTATACGGGACACCGTATTTAAGATTACCGGGTTGGGGCTTCGGCCTACAAAATCGCCGACCTTCGCCTTTGTCTTTCCAATGATTCCAGATATGGGTGCATAAATCTTTGTATAACCGAGCTGTATCTTTGCAGCCCTGAGATTCGCCTCGGCTGCCTTAACCGATTCAACAGAAGCCTCATATTGCGCTACGGCAGCATCCAGATCGCTCTCACTGACTGCTTTTTGCTGGGCAAGAGGTCGGATTCTATTTAAATCGCTTTCAGCTTTGGTCTGCAAGGTCTTCGCTTCTGCAACCCGGCTCATCTTTGCCGCTACATCTTCTTGAAACGGTTGACTTTCCAGGGTATAGAGTAAACTGCCTGCGTCAATGCGGGACCCTTCCTCAAAGTGGATCCCTTCGAGATAACCTTCCACCCTTGCCCGTATAGCAATGTCTTTATATCCATATACTTGACCAACAAATTCTCGATAAATAGGAACTTGTTGTGCTTCCGTCCGAATTACTGTGACATCGGGAGGCGGAGGCTGCGCTTGCTCCTCTTTCTTGTTGCATGAGAAAACCACCAAAAGAAAAGTACAAAGTAGATGCAGCGTTATCGTTTTCATTTTTCCTCTCGCATCTATGAAAGGTTATGTAGCGCCAAAGGCGTAAAAATAGGCATCGTATCCACGAGGTTGAACTGCAACAGCGAGCGAATTCCCTGTCCCAACTTGTCGGAACTGCAGGGTTAGCGAGCCTCTCAATAACCACATGTGTCGCAGGTGGCTATGTTGAGAGGCTGCAGGCCGCAGAACAAAGAAGCATGAAGTGGCATTGCTTAAGTTTCCATGCCCATGCGGAGCCCATGCGGAGCAAGGACATGGAAACAATCTAAGAATGGTACCTTTCCTTACAGTCCCGATTCATACGGATTTGCCGGGACTGCAGGAAGCTTCAATAGCTTTGCGTTCTGGGTAACATCCCACCTGCGACGAAACAATGGGGTGAAGGCAGTATTTTTGGATTGTAAAGGCAGTATTTTCAGGGATCTTCGCATGTGGTTTATAACATATCTCATATAATCATAATGATGAAAACGTGTACTAAACCTTGATTGTGGCACATGATGCTCCATGATTCAGATGGGTACTTGAGGCCATGTTTTGCACTATGTGCCTTTAGCCTTCCAGTTGAACCGCTTTTCATCATTCCTGTCTTTTACAAAGTAAGGGCCCACCCTATACTATAAAAAACCTACAAAAACGTAGGCCCTTGCATCATGGTACCACAAAAATGTTGCGCGCTTTCGCAAAATTTGATTGTAACTATTTGAAAATATTACAAGGCAGCTTGTTGGCCTGTTACTTGCTTGAGAGAGACTTAGGCCGTGTTTGCCCAGGCACAAATAAGCTCAAAGGAGGAGTAAATAGAGATGATTTTCAAAACCGAAGAGGATGTGAGGAACATTGTTAAGGACACGGAGGTTAGTTTCATCCAGTTCTGGTTTACCGATGTTCTGGGTATTCTGAAGAGCTTCGCTGTTACACCCTCTGAGCTGGACGAGGGCTTAACAGAAGGGATGGGTTTTGATGGGTCTTCGATTGAGGGGTTTGCCAGGATCGAGGAAAGCGACATGATCGCAAAACCAGATCCCACGACTTTTCAGTTTTTGCCGTGGAGACCGGGAGATAGACCGGTGGCCAGGATGTTTTGTGACATCCTGCAGCCTGACGGAAGCCCTTATGAGGGTGATCCCCGCTATGTGTTAAAGCGGGTTTTGAAGAAAGCGGCGGACAAGGGTTATACGTTCTATTTGGGCCCGGAGCTTGAGTATTTCTACTTTGAGGGTAATGGGGCCCCTAAGATTATTGATAAGGGCGGGTACTTCGATGCTCGGCCTTTGGACTTGGGGAGCGACTTGAGAAGAGAGACGATCTTTGCCCTCCAGGACATGGGCGTCCAGATAGAATACAGCCACCACGAGGTTGCCCCCAGTCAGCATGAAATTGACATGCGTTATGACGAAGGATTGAAGATGGCTGACAAGACCATGACCCTCAGGATCGTGGTTAAGGAGATTGCGAGGAAAAACGGATTCTATGCCACCTTCATGCCCAAACCTCTGTTTGGTGAAAACGGAAGCGGCATGCATACGCACCAGTCGCTTTTCAAGGGGGAAAACAATGCATTTTTCGATGCCAATGATCAGTACAATCTCTCCAATGTGGCTAAGTACTATATTGCTGGGATCATGAAGCACGCCCGGGAGATAACTGCGATTACCAACCAGTGGGTCAACTCTTACAAACGCCTTGTGCCGGGTTATGAGGCCCCGGTGTATGTTTCGTGGGCTCGTCGGAACCGCTCGGCCATGGTTCGGGTACCCATGTACAAGCCGGGCAAGGAGCAGGCCACGCGTATTGAGTTCCGGTCCCCTGATCCGACCTGTAATCCGTATTTGGCCTTTGCTGTGATGCTGGCGGCTGGGCTGAAAGGGGTCGAAGAGAAATACGAGCTTCCCAACCCGGTTGAGGAGGACATCTACGAGATGGACGAAGCGGCAAGAGACAGGGCTGGGATTGACTCGCTGCCGGGGAACCTGTTCGAAGCGATTCAGGAAGTGGAAAAGAGCGACGTGGTGCGTAAAACGTTAGGCGATCATATTTTCAACAAATTTGTAGAAAACAAAAAGATCGAGTGGGATTGCTACCGTACGCATGTCAGCAAGTTTGAAATAGAAAAGTACCTTCCGATCATGTAGGAGGCATGAGGGCTAACGTGGCAAACTGATATGCTCTGCCTCAAGCGGCTTCCCAGCTATCAGGAGTATCGGAGCAATGGAGTACTGGAGTAATGGTGTCATTTGTTGAACTTGCTCTATCATGGCTTGACAGGCATAGTTTTTGGTCCCCACTACTCCAGCACTCCAATACTCCGTTGTCAGTTGTGAGGGCAACACACAGAATATCAGATAGTGGTGTCCCGTTTCAGTCCTTGATGGAAATTCAGACACTTTATGAAGTTTGCCATGGTTCAGATTGATCCAGCTGGACCAATACGGATTGGAGGAGATGAAGATTGGGCACCAAAAACAAGTTTCAACGTTATCTTGACATTATGAGAGAGGCCGACCCTGAAATCGCAAAGGCGACAGAGCTGGAGATTGAGCGTCAAACCAATCAGCTGGATCTCATTGCATCTGAGAACATTACCAGCAGTGCTGTCATGGCCGCCCAGGCCAGTCTCCTCACGAACAAATATGCCGAAGGCTATCCAGGGCGTCGTTACTATGGGGGATGTCGACATGTTGATACGGTAGAGAAACTCGCCATCGAGCGTGCGAATAAGCTGTTTGGCTCTTCTTATGCCAATGTCCAGCCGCACTCTGGTACCCAGGCAAACATGGCTGCCTACTTTGCCCTTTTAAAGCCAGGAGACACGATTCTGGGCATGGACCTTTCCCACGGAGGTCACCTTTCCCACGGAACTTCCGTAAGTTTCTCGGGTCGGTTCTTCAAGTCTGTATTTTACGGTGTTAGCAAAAAAACCGGAACCATTGACTATGATGAAGTCCGTGCTCTTGCAGAAAAGTATCGCCCGAGGATGATCGTAGCCGGGGCGAGCGCATATTCAAGGATTATTGATTTTGAGGCTTTTGCACGCATCAGCCATTCGGTTGGTGCCTACCTCATGGTAGACATGGCCCACATTGCGGGTCTGATTGCCGCCGGGGTCCATCCATCTCCCATACCGCATGCAGATGTGGTTACCTCCACGACGCACAAGACATTGAGTGGGCCTCGCGGAGGCTTCATACTAGCGCGAAAGGAGTATGGCGAAAAACTCAATGCCGAGATATTTCCCGGATTACAGGGGGGACCCTTAATGCATGTAATAGCGGCTAAGGCGGTCGCTTTCAAACTGGCAATGGCAGAAGGCTTCAGGGCAAATCAGCGCCAGACTGTAGCCAACGCCAAGGCCTTGGCCGAAGGCCTTATAGCCGCCGGTTTCAAGATCGTATCTGGCGGAACCGACAACCATCTCATGCTGGTTGATCTCACAGATTTGGACATTACTGGCAGGGATGCGGAGAACGCCTTAGAAGAAGCAGGCATCACGGTCAACAAAAACGCCATTCCGTTTAATGGGCGTAGTCCTTTTGTGACCAGTGGTATCCGGATCGGAACGCCCTCGGTGACAACGCGCGGCATGCAAGAACCAGAGATGGCCACCATTGCAGCCATGATCGTCGAAGTCCTGAATAACCCAAAGGATAGAAACACGCTTCGTCGGGTGCGGGAATCCGTGGAGGGTTTGTGCGACAGATTCCCACTCTTTCCGGACAAGGACGGATAAGAGGTGATGTGCGGACCCCAAAGAATTGGCGGAAAGGCGTTGGCACTGAGCGCGTTCATGCGCCGACTGCAGGCTACAGGATTATTCGGCAGGTTCTTTCGACCAACTGTCGCTCGTTTACTTGGATACTTTTAAAGGAGGTGTTTACCATGCCAAAAGCCTACGTTCTAATCAACGTTAAGAGTCAGCACAGGGTCAAAGAGACTTTGGTTGCACTACAAAGAAAAAAGGGGGTGGTATCCGCAGACGCCATATTCGGCCCCTATGACATCATCGCGGTGATCGAGGGTCAAGACCTAGAAGATCTTTCAAGCACAGTTATCGATGACTTGTACGACCTGGGCCATATTGAGAACTCCACCACCTGTATCGCAATCTGATAAGCGCTTCCTATGGTGGCAACGGGTACCTGTGTTGGCCATTACGTCTGTTGAGATTTTGCGCACCAGTCATTAGCCCCACCCCCTTGCCCTGGTTATGATCTATCCATCTAAGGCGCTTTGACTAGAACCCATCTCAAAAATGTGAATCAGGTTTCAGGGCAAGGCGCCGGGCGGCGAAAAAGCGCAGCATACACGGTAGTATGTGAGCATTTTGAGCCGACTCGCAACGCCGCCATGGGGCCTTAGACGCATTTTTGAGATGGGTTCTAGCCTGCTCCCCGGAGACTCAATCCTGCGCCAACGCAGAACCCCCGCCCGGAAGGGCGGGGGGGCCTGATTTTCCATGCCGTGCTCAGCCCCCGTTTTTTTCTCGCATTAAAGTTTTTCATACACAAATGTCGCTTGGATGCAAAAGTAACTACAAAAACGTCTTTTTTGTAGACGCCTACAATGAGTCTTTCAAGATAACATATTGAAATTGTAACATATATTTGATTGGCACAAGTCTTGCCCATAGGAAGTAAAGACACGAAGAACGCATGGACAAGGAGACGAGAAAAATATGTGCCGCCTGATTGCAATAACCAGTGAAGATCCGCTGTCTCCCATGACCGCCATTCGTGCCCTGGATGTCATGAAGGAAGGGCACGACGGGTCCGGTGTGGGGCTCTTTCTGAGTGATCTGGGTGGGCCGTTTCAAGACCTGAATGGGACGCCCATCCTGTCCGGTATTTTCACCAATGCTGGTATGAAGCGACTTGACAGTTACATGATGGAGGTTGGATTCCTGACCAAGTACAAAATTTCCATCAAAGTCCCCAAAACCCCGCCGCAAGGGGTGCCCAAGCGAGACATGTACCTCATCCGGGCTTATGAATACCCGGAAGCGTGGGAGGGGTTTCGCGAAGCCGAGATTCAACATCGCCTGATGAGCATCCGCCTGCAGCTCCGACGCATTGGTGAGGAACACGAAGATATGATCGTATTTAGCTTCTGGCCCGATGTGATCATGATCAAGGAGATTGGCGATCCCATGGCTGTGGCCGAATATCTCCAACTCGATCGTCCTGAACTCCAGGCCGGGGTGATGATGGCTCAGGGCCGCCAGAATACGAACTATGCCATCAACCTTTATGCCTGCCATCCTTTTTTCATCCAGGGGGTGGCTACCATGACCAATGGAGAAAATACAGCGTTCGTCCCCATCCGGGAGTATCTCATGTCCCGTGGCTTTCCGGGGTATGTCGGGTATCAATCGGATTCCGAGGTATTTACCCACATTCTCCATTTCATGCTTACTCATCTCGGGTTAGGGATCGAAGCTTACAAGCATGTGATCACCCCCTTGCAGGATGAAGATCTCGATCACCACCCCAGCGGTTTGTTTCTGAAGCATCTCAAACATACCTGTCGGAGGCTGATCATTGATGGGCCAAACTGTGTTATTGGCTCTCTTCCGGACAGGACCCTGTTCCTGGTGCAGGATCGAAAGAAACTTCGACCGGGGGTGATAGGAGGGAAACCTGGCCTCTATGCCATTTCATCGGAAATGTGTGGTTTGGATGTAGCGATACCTGATCGGGATAAAAACGCGGATTTTCAGCCCATGTACCTGGACACAGCATACATACGCCCTGACCGTCAGGAGGTAATCATATGTCGTCAGACGGAAGACTTGCCCCTTCAACATTGAGTATCAAGGATCTGCCTTGGCAGATTCACTGGGACAAAGAAAGATGCACGCTCTGCGGACGATGCACGGCGGTGTGTCCGGTGAACGCCATTGGGATAGGTGTGCACCGCCAGCGATTGGTTGAGACCACCCTGGGGCTGACGGAGCCTCCGTCCAGTGTATATGGCGTGTATTATAGCATCCAACAAAGAACCGACCCGGCTTATGCCTGTGTGGGATGTGCTATGTGCACCCTGGTATGTCCCAACGATTGCATCATTCCCTTGCGGAGTGATGAAGTGGACAAGTTGACATATCATATAAATCGCGGAGGCCAGCCTCGGCGGCGCGGGGGACGCAGGAATGTCCCTGGTGGCGTTCTGGATCAGATCAAGTTCATCCGAATTTCCATGCTGACGGACCCTGCTCTGGATGCTGGCCGGCACGAATTTGAGCTTCGCACCCTGCTGGGTAGGATTCTGCCTCCGGAGTTGAATCTTGAACTCCTGCGGGATGAGGGCTGGATTCCTCCGGTGCGGGAGATCTATCCGCTGATGATTGGGGCCATGTCCTTTGGGGCCCTTTCCCCAAACATGTGGGAAGGGCTGCAAATGGGTGTGGCCTATCTTAATGAAGAACTCGGCATGCCTGTTCGCATGTGCACAGGTGAAGGCGGTTGCCCGCCGCGGCTTCTAAGATCGCGATTTTTGAAATATGTCATCCTGCAAATTGCCAGCGGTTATTTCGGTTGGGATGAAATCATCCGGGCTATACCAGAAATGAAAGAGGACCCCTGCGCTGTTGAAATCAAGTATGGGCAAGGGGCCAAGCCTGGCGATGGTGGTCTGCTCATGTGGTACAAGGTGAGCGAACTCATTGCCGCGATCCGAGGTGTTCCACAAGGGGTGAGCCTTCCCAGTCCGCCGACGCACCAGACCAAGTATTCCATCGAGGAATCAGTCGCAAAAATGATCCAGTCTATGTACATGGCCTGGAGTTTTCGCGTGCCCGTGTATCCGAAGATTTCTGGGACTACCACGGCCCTGGCTGTTCTGAACAACCTGACCAGAAACCCGTATGCAGCGGCTTTGGCCATTGATGGGGAGGATGGTGGTACCGGGGCAGCATACAATGTCTCCATGAATCACATGGGGCACCCCATAGCCAGCAACATTCGGGACTGCTATCTTAATCTTGTCAAGCTCGGAAAGCAGAACGAAATACCGCTCTTTGCCGGTGGCGGTGTGGGCAAATCTGGCAACCTGGCAGCCAACGCGGCCGCACTCATCATGTTAGGAGCACGCGGCGTGCAGATAGGCAGATACATCATGCAAGCAGCGGCCGGTTGCCTGGGCTCGGAGTCGGATCGATGCAACATCTGCAATATTGGGATTTGCCCCAAGGGGATCACGTCGCAGGATCCGCGTCTTGATCGGCGCCTGGATCCGGAGCAGGTGGCAGAGCGCGTTGTGGATGTCTTTCTATCTTTTGACATTGAGCTGAAAAAGATTCTGGCGCCCCTTGGGCGTTCCACTTCGCTGCCTATCGGCATGTCCGACGCAATCGGGATCAACGACCAAGCGGCGGCTGAGCGTCTGGAGATCAAATATGTGGTCTGACTCTGGATAGCTGACAGCTCAAAGCTGAAAGGGAGAGAGGCCAAAGGGCAGAGACTCAAGATTTAGAATGACATTGTTGCTCTGAGCTTTGAGCTAACTCAGACATATGGATATGGAAAAGCAAGAATCGTATTGGATCCCCGGTATGGAGAACGGTCACCGTCTGGAATCCCGGGTCCTGGAAGAGCGGGTCCAGCAAGCGGTGGGCGATGGACGCCGGTTTTTGAAAGTGAAGGCCCACGGCCAGCACGGCATTGGAGGCCGGTTGTGGCGGGCTGACGATGAGCCGGTTTACGTGAAGATTCATGGTTCGGCGGGCCAGCGTGTGGGTTCCATGGGATTTCCCAATACACGCATTGAAGTCATGGGGCCGGTTTCTGATGATGTGGGGTGGTTGAATACAGGGGCTGAGATCGTGGTTCACGGCAATGCCACCAATGGGGCGGCCAATGCCATGGCCCAGGGAAAGATTTACGTGGCGGGAAACGTTGGCGCCCGCGCCATGACCATGACCAAGTATAATCCGCGTTTTGATCCCCCTGAACTCTGGGTTCTGGGGTCTGTGGGAGACTATTTTGCTGAGTTCATGGCAGGAGGGAATGCGGTCGTCTGTGGGTACAAAGCCCAAGATCCAGAAAACGTGATAGGTTATCGTCCATGTGTGGGGATGGTGGGAGGAAGGATCTTTTTCCGAGGTCCTCATAACGGATTCAGCCGGGTCGATGCCAAGCTGGCACCCATCGGTGGTCAAGACTGGGAGTGGCTGCTCGAGAACCTGCGTGTCTTTCTCGAAAAGATCCATCGTCTCCACATCTTCGGTCGACTTTCCAACCGGGATCAATGGCAGCTCTTGGTGGCGCGAAGTCCCCATGAGAGAGCCATGAAGCCGAGACGTTCCATGGGCGCCTTCCGCCAGAAAGTCTGGGAAAAAGAGTTGGGCGAAGGCGGGTTGATCGGAGATTTGTCCGCCCTTGACCGCAGTCCCATCCCGGTGATTACGACCGGAGACTTGCGCCGCTTTGTGCCGGTCTGGGAAAATCAAAAGTTTGTTCCACCCTGTGAGGCCAGCTGCCCCACCGGTATGCCTGTTCATGAACGTTGGCGCCTGATCCGTGAAGGTCGCGTGGATGAAGCCATGGACATGGCGCTCGCCTATACGCCTTTTCCTGCCACGGTGTGTGGGTACCTGTGCCCGAACCTGTGTATGCAAGGCTGTACCCGGCAGAGTAGCGGCATGGCCCCGGTGGACGTGAAGCAACTCGGCAAGGCGAGCCTTGATGCGAAATTGCCCGAGCTCCCACCGCTTTCAGGGAAGCGCATCGCCATCATCGGTGGTGGCCCCGCCGGGATCTCAGTAGCCTGGCATCTGCGCCAGCATGGCCATGAAGCAGTTATCTTTGACATGGAGAAGACCTTGGGGGGCAAGATCACATCGGCCATTCCCAGGACTCGCATGCCAGAAGAGATTATAACGAAGGAACTGGATCGAGTTCGCGCTGCCTTGCCTCACGTCCATCTGCAGCAGCGGCTCACCGGGGAGGATCTTGAGCAGTTAAAAGTCGACTACGATTTTGTGGTCATTGCTGTGGGGGCACAAAAACCGCGCATTCTCCCTGTCCCAGGAAAAGAGAGAATGATCCCGGCCTTAAATTTCCTGAGGCAAAGCAGGGAAGATAAGGTCCAGGTAGGAAAGCATGTGGTGATTATCGGGGCAGGGAATGTGGGCTGTAACGTCG
>JBFEUB010000123.1:0-10702 GCA_041547605.1 Desulfobacteria bacterium | reverse complement strand
GAGAATGAAGAAAGATATTTCTACATTGAACCCATCTCAAGTGATGAAGGCTATGAGATAATGCAAGACTTTGCTGCGTCCTTAGAATCCGATGAAATAAGAGATCATTTGATTGATACTCTTGAGCGAAAGAAGCCATTTCGAAACTTTAAAGACACAATAACTGAATATCCAGATATTGAAAGCAGGTTTTATGAATATAAGGACAATAGATTGAAAGATATTCTCCGGAATCAACTCGCTGAATTCGGTTATGAATTAGAAGAAGAAACACTTGAGCGAGTGAATGGACACTGATAAGCATCTTGCCGAGCTCAGGACAAGCATCGCTTCGGGGCTTCATTCTTCAATGATCTGAGGGTCTCTGTGCTGTTAACAACACCCCTCGGGAGGACAACACATGATTCCTTTTGCCAACCTGCTGCTGTCCTTTATTCCTGTGAGTGCCGTCGTAGGTGTTTTATGTCTATGGTCTCTGAAGAGCCGGACAGCACTCTATGCCGTTACTCGTATGCTGGCTCAACTTATGCTTATCGGTTACATCTTAACCTTCATTTTTGAGTCGAACCGTGCATCCATTGTGATTGTTGTCCTGAGCGTGATGCTATTGGCCGCCAGTTGGATTTCCCTGCGTCCAGTCCAGAGCAAGGGCAAAGCCGTGTATCCAAAAGCGCTGGCTTCCATAACGATAGGTGGGTTCACAACGTTAATCCTCATAACACAGGACGTATTAGATCTGGAAACGTGGTATCAGCCGGATTTTGTAATACCTCTCGCGGGCATGATATTTGCCAACTCGATGAACACTGTCAGCCTCGCGGCAGAGCGCTTGGAGGCTGAGACACAAAGAGGCGTTCTTTACGCAGACGCCCGCCAGGTCGCATTTACGGCTTCACTGATACCATTAATCAATTCCCTGCTTGCAGTAGGCTTGGTGTCCTTTCCCGGGATGATGACGGGTCAGATCCTATCTGGCGTATCGCCGCTAATAGCCGCGCGTTACCAGATCATGGTAATGTGCATGATATTCGGTTCGGCAGGCATATCATCCGCTTGTTATCTCATCTTGCTGAAGCCAAAGGTGGAAGTGCTTGCCGCCGAATGAAATGGTTCGGGGCCGGCATAAACCATGAAAGGGGGACGTTCATAAATGTATCAACACCCATTTTTCTGTTAGTGAGTCTGAATTCCGATCTACAAATTTATTGGCCCGGACGTCACGGTATGGCGATGCGGTAAACAGTGAAATACAAAAGTCTTGATGGCTTATAAGCAAAATTGGGCAAGGGAGGAGAAATGACCGTCAAGAAGTTTCTGGAGAAGACCAAGAAATTTGAACTCGAAGCTTATAAGAAGTTTCCGGACTTACTACTGAATCATGTTCCATTTACTGGAGCACCCCAAAAACATCCTTACGACAAGGACAAGATCATTTTGGTTGCTGACCCTTTTAGTACAAATACTTTCTACTACGAGTTCGACATCGACGACATAGAGGGAGTAGAAGAGCTACCCAGCCTGGTAACGCTAGAAGGGGAGTCGGTGACTATGCTTAGGCTTTGGGTGCGCAAAGGCAGTATCGGTATCAAAGGAATGCCATTTGTGGTTGAGCACATCCGAAAGGGAATGGGAGGATGACAAAGGGGGCCTAAACCGTATAAATATAAAGACGCATCATAAAGGAAACAGGAGAATCACATTTGCCAAGTTCAATAGGTAAGTGCAACACTTTTGGGTTTTGAAACCAGGTCTGGAAGCTGTCCGTCGTATACAAACACTATATGTCTTTTAGAAGTACGTTATCCGAAGACTTCTCGACCAGCTCATCAAAACGCTTCAAGGATTGCCCAAGGCTCCTCAGTTCCTCTGACTGGGCCACAGGGATATGGTCGCTTCCACGCTGTTCGAGCGCATCAACAACATACTTTATGGTCATGTTATCTGGATTGCGGGCTGGCTGGAAGGCAGTCGCTTCATCCTCATCCACCTTTACCTGGGAAATAATTCCGCACGCGACCAACTCATGCAAAATCTGACGGACTAGACGAACGGGAATTCCCAGCGTGTCTGAAATCTTAGCCTCATTCCATGAGCTATCTCCATCAGAGAAATGCTTCACCAGCAAATTGACAATTCTAAGAGATAGAAGCCTTTTGAAGGCGTGGCTGACTCTCAGAGAATCCGGCTCAAACTCGAAAGTGTCCACGTTCTGATGTGCAAAAGAAAGCTCGGCTCCCAAAAGCACAATCAACCAGCTCAATTGAAGCCATATCATAAAAAGGGGCAGAGCGGCGAAGCTTCCGTAAATAGCGTTATACCTGGCCACACCGACTTGAAAAGTGATATAAACCCAGTGAAAGATTTGATACATACTGCCAGCAATGATTCCAGCCAATACACCGGACCTGAAATGAACCTTTGTCGTAGGCATGAAGATGTAGATGAAAATAAAAAGGACCCATATCGTGCCGTAGGGCAATAACTTCAGTACAAAGAATATGACAGGACTGACTGGACCTAAGAGGGTTATTTTTTCAACGAATATCTTGGCCTGGCTAGCCATAAGCACAGTAATGCCACTGGACACGATAAAAAGGACCGGGCCGATGAGCATGATGGAGAGGTAGTCGGTGATCTTTCTGCGGAAAGGTCTTCCCTTCTTGATTCCCCAGATGTCGTTAAAAGATTTTTCTATATTTCCCAGGACCTTAATAATAGCCCAGAACAGCACGACGACACCTATGCCGGCCATCACACCGCCCTTTGTATTGACTAAAAGAGCATTCGCATAATCGATGACCCTGGTTACGACTTCCCCTTGGCTCTCTAGTTTTGCCAGAAGTTGTTTTTCCAGGACCTTTTCAAAACCGAAGCCTTTGGCTACTCCAAAAATCATGGCAAAAATTGGAACAATGGAAAGCGAAGTATAAAAAGTCAAAGCTGAAGCCTTGAGCTGACATTTATCTTCAACAAGTCCGCGCACAGACAATATGAGAATTCTCAGCAGCCTGACCAAGAACAACTTAGAGCGAGGGAGATCGCTTGAGCGGATTCTCCACACATCGGTTTTGGCAAATTGCGTCACTTTTGAAAGCATAGATGCTTCCCCCTAACTTGCTTTTCCAAGTGGCCCTATAAAAAGATTATGTGAGGATGCCTCCACTGGTCAAGGCAAAAAGGGATTATGACCATCTTGGGGAGCGTGACCTTCTGTATCACGGTTGTGTGGCGACGGCCTTGTCAAACGGCTTAAAAGGAAACGGATCTATAAACAAAACTAAGGATAAAGATGTAACCATTTAAAAACACTACCGCATACAGGCAATCCGATTCTAAACCGGTTCAAACTCTGGCCTAAGGCTCTCATTCTTAACGTCCCACTCAGTTGACGTCCAGCCCCGAAAATGCGCAATGTCGCTCGGACAGGGCTTTCGGATCCAGTATCAGTCATTAGACTTATTCCTGGGACACGACGCGAGATACGGAACCGACGGTCTAGTTGGACCGGTTCAGTCCCCGCTTGGAGACATATTTTGAGATAAGGGGTGCCATAGGGTGCCAGCCATGGTATAATATAATAGTTGGTTGCCTCAAATGAAGCGGGAGGTACAGGGCAATGACACTGCCCGTTCGGTTCCTTGGTGTCTGCATCGTTTTCCTCATGCTGGGCTGCGCCACGGGTATTTCCAAACAAGCGCGCTCCCAAGTCACCTATTATGGCACCTTTAGAGCGCTGCAAAAGGCTTCGCATGAACATGTGGGCGAGATCGTCATGTTTGGGGGGAAGATCTTGCGAACCAAGGCCTATGAGAGCGCTTCAGACATTGCCGTTTTGCACCTGCCACTTGGAAGTGGCAATCGTCCACAAGATGGCGACCAATCCGAGGGCCGTTACCTGATTCGCTCAGAGCAGTTTCTGGACCCTGCCATCTATCAGCAAGGGCGCCTGCTGACCGTGGTCGGAAAGCTCACCGGCAGAGAGACCCGGTCTATTGGAGGCTTTCAGTATGACTATCCTGTGGTAGAGGCAATTGAGCTTAAGCCGTGGCCATGGGAAAAAAGGACTTCCCCAAGCTTCCATTTCGGCATTGGTGTTGGAACCTGGTTTTAAGGACTCCAGCCAGCGAGGTCCCGATGGGTAAACTCAGGTTGGAATACAAATACGTTGGATCCCTCCTTGCATTGCTCTCCTGTATCTGCCTGACCAGCTGCGCCCCCGCGTTTTCCAAGTACATACGGGATAGGGCCTTGCCGCCCATGCCCTTCCAAGAGCTGCTCGAGAAGGGGGAGGCTCACAAGGGTGAACTGGTCATCTTGGGAGGCTATATTTTGGAGGCGTCCAATGAGCCAGATGGCAGTCATCTCACCATGTTGCAGGCACCGCTTGACTCCCAAGACAGGCCAGAATCCCGAGATTTGTCAGAGGGCCGATTCCTGGTGCGGGCTGAGAGATTCCTCGACCCGGAGATTTACAGTAAGGGGCGTCGGCTCAGCGTAGCGGGCACAGTTTCCGGCGTCCGCCCAAAGGCATTGGGAAATGGCTTGTACCAGTACCCGGTTATCGAGGCTGAGGAACTACATCTATGGCCGAAGGAACGGCGGGACCCCAGGCCTTACCATCACCACTGGTATTACCCCTGGTATCCGTGGTATCCCTACCCGTATCACCGCTATCCGTGGTGGTATTGGTAATGCCTGGAGAGGCTTGGGGGCCCAATCTGAGCTTGTGGGGGGCTCTTCCCTTTGCCCAATCCCCAAAGGATCTAGGACCTGCCTGAGGGAAAGGCCTGAAGTAATGCGGATCAAGCGGGTCAGGGCAAAAGACGCCTGACAATGCCCCAGAAAAACCGATGCCTTCGAAGTAGCGTGCCGGGCACGACGCCCGCCAGGTGGTAGGGCAAAAACTGCCGTGCCTTCACATCCCAACCCATCCCGAAACACAACACGGCGTATACCCCCCACACGGCTACACCTGCGGTTAGCAAGATCGTTCCGAAAATCTTCAACAAGTCTATTTCTTTCTTATCTGCCATTTTAATTCGCTGCAATTCGAGGGGCCTGCCGATGCCCATGCAAGACAATTACCATGGTTCTGAGCATAAATCGACATTTCATTGAAGATCTCTTACAAATCTCCAACCGTACGGAAGTCTCCCGTTCTTAGATTGTTTGCATCCCCTTCCGCCCCAGGCATGCAACCTTAAACAAAGCCACTTCGCGCCTCTTTGTTTTCCGGTTTGCAGTCGCTCTGGAAAGCCACCTGCCGTGGGAGTGGTTATCTAACCGCCCTCCGCGTGCGACCACTGAAAAAAATTGAGGATAGATCTAGTGTTGCGTCTTAGAAGTTTTTTTAAAAAACATGGAGTCACCGTAAAGCCTTTTTTTGAGACATGACACTAGATCTGACTTGCCTTAGCTCCTGAACGTTATTAATATTTCAGCACATGAAGATTGTCACGTTCAACGCTAACGGGATTCGGGCTCGCCTGGATGTCATCCTAGAATGGCTGGCTCAAGAGAAGCCGGATGTCCTGTGTCTTCAGGAGACTAAGGTGCCGGATGAGGATTTCCCTTTCCAGCCCTTTCAGAAGCAGGGGTACCATTGTGCATTCCGAGGTCAAAAGTCTTACAATGGTGTAGCCATTCTGAGCACAAGCCCCCCTCAGGACGTCTCATTCGGATTTGGCGATGGAGATGAGAAAGAAGAGCCAAGGCTCATCACAGCTTCCATTCACGATATCTCTATTGTGAATACCTATGTGCCTCAGGGTTATGCACCGGACTCGGAGAGATTTCAATATAAGCTTCATTGGCTTCAACGTCTGCACGATTATTTTTCACGAGACTTTGACCCGCGTATGCCTCTGCTTTGGGTGGGCGATTTCAATGTGGCCCCTGAGCCCATTGATGTGTTCGACCCCAAAAAGCTCGCAGGGAGTGTTGGATTTCATCCGGAGGAACACAAGGCGCTTGCAGCGGTCAAGGCATGGGGCTTTGTGGATGTGTTTCGCAGCCATGAGTCCAGCAGCAACATGTATACTTTTTGGGACTATCGCATCCCCAACGCTGTGTCCCGGGGGCTTGGATGGCGAGTGGATCACATTTGGGCCACGCCGGGCTTGGCACAGAAATCGACCCGGGCATGGATTGACGTTGCGCCTAGAGTATCTCACAAGCCTTCGGATCACACATTTGTTGTCGCGGAGTTTCGCATTGCGTAGCATTTTTGGGGTGCGTACGTGACGAATGACGAGCCAAATCCTTTCTTGACCCATATACTGACCAGTGGTAGAGGACTTTCTTACGAACTTCTCTTGAGACCATTCTAAAAAGACGCAACTCAGGTATGTAAGAGGAGGCTTTCAATGATCTGGTATCTGTTTGTTGTGGCGCTGCTTTATGTCATGGCTGGCACGTTAATGCTCCTGGCAACCCGGGTTATGAGAGAAGAATATCTCAGCAAACTGAAAGTGGAGGATCCTAGGAAGTGGAGCCCCCTCCCGCTCGGTGCTGGAATTCTCTTCTTGCTCTCGGCCTCTTCGAGCTCACAAGTCACGTTCATTGTTTTTATTGGGCTTTTGTCTTTGTTAAAGGGGCTGGTATTTCTCTTTGGACCCAGGGAAAAGGTAAAAGGGATGATCGATTGGTGGTTTGCGGCCTCGGATAAGACATACAGAGTCTGTGCCGTAGTCGTGATGGGTTTGGGCATTGCGATTTTGGCCACCATTGTGCATTAACCTGCTTGGCCGGCAGGTCACTATGCGGTCCAAACACAGGCAACAAGAAGAGAGTGTTATATTGTTGTTGCCGGTCAATTGACGGATAGTAAAGCCTCCCCGCTTTAAAGGACGGGCCTTGCGAGGAGCGAGTCGGTCACTTCTCGGTTTTCTCGTCTCCTGATGAATCGGATTTCCTATCTATTTTTGTTCTCTGGAAAAAGTGAGACCATTGGCGCCGCACGGAAGTGCCAGGCGTTGTTTTTGGGACATTGCGAAAGGGCTCTTTCGTCAGGATGAAGGATCGTAAACCCAGAATCGGTTTTGCTCGTGCAGGTATGGCGAAAAGAATATGCTTTGCGGGAGTAATGATATGGTGAAATATACCGGAATCAATCACCTGGCAATGGCCACGAGAGATATCGACACCACCATCCGCTTCTGGCGGGATTTGCTCGGTATGCGTCTGGTAGCGGGTCTTGGACGACCCGGATTCAGACACTATTTCTTTGAAATATCCGGGCACGATATGATCGCCTTTTTCGAGTGGCCCGACGTGGATAAGGCTCCGGAAAAGGATCATGGTGCACCTGTCAAGGGCCCGTTTGTTTTTGATCATGTCTCGTTCGAAGTGGAAAGCGAGGAGGATCTGTGGAAGCTGAGAGACAGATTAGAGGCGGCTGATATCTGGGTTTCCGAGGTCATGAATCATGGATTCATTCACTCCATCTATTCTTTCGATCCCAACAACATCCCCATCGAGTTCAGCGCCCCGGTACCACATGTGAATATTAGGAAGTATCCGAAGATGAAGGACAAAAAGCCTTCTGCTGTGGCACGGGAAGGGCCCGAGCGCCAACCCGGGCACTGGCCGGAAGTAACAAAGCCCACACCCAATGAGGAACGCATGGTCTATCCTGGAGAAGGCATGATTCTAACTGAAGCTGACGACGTTGCGAGGTAGACTGGCGATTGTCATGGCGCTACCTTTTTCTGTGCGATACAGTGCGGTCAAACGGCGAAAGTGCTTGCATTCCCCCCACCGCTTTTTACGGCGTGACTGAAATGAAGATTTTTTGACAATATTTTGACACTTGCCAGAAATCGGGTGGGGTCACGCTGCACGACAGACGCAATCGCCCTCTTTTTTGAGGTCCGAATCCTCTCCGTCTGCCTTTGCAGCTTGCGTAAAGTGCAAGGCGCTCGCATTTTGCAGGATTAACGCTTCCATTTTGGCACGCTTCTTTCATGCTGTTTTCCCCTGAAACTACAAGGATGCATGTGCCCTCATATGCGAAGAGGTATGCGTTGTTCAAAAGTCTGTGTCCTGGTACGCACACGGAGTGCTCGTTTTTGGGCGACGGTACGACCGTGACAACCAGAATTTTTTGAGGGGTGACAGGATATGACATTGCGGCAAATCATAGAAAGATATAGTATGCTGAGAGTTGATGAAGTACGATGTGACAGTAATAAGTATGGTGAGCTCATTTTTTACGGAGAGGACATAGACGAATGGCATAGAATATTTGCTGACGTCTTCGGCCCTGCGGTAAAACCTGGTGGCAAAAAACCTACCAAGGACCAGAAGCGTTTAACAAAAGATTACGGGGGAGTTTGGACCGATCAGACATTATTTCGGAAAGAATGCGAGGGTGTTACAGTGATAGCCATGTTTTGGCCATGGCGAGATAAAATTCACGTTACACTAAAAATGGCCCTTTTGGAAGAAGAGAAGTCAGAAGTTAAGCTCTCAGTCCCCATGGCGGGGTTGCCCTTTTCGGACTTGCGCGCTTGGTTGGAAAAAAGTCTGTTTTAGATACGTTGCGGTGGCCCATGGGCATCGTGTTGACCAGAGAAGCATGGGTGGGCCAACCCATCTTCTTATCCTTCCAGATCCATAGACAAGCCTCCACAATATCATAATCATTGTTCCCTAATATGAAGATTAACTGTCACTGCCACATCTTCAGCCTGGATTGCGTTCCTTTGGAATTTCGACAACGTTTTTTTCTAGACGTGAAAAACCCTGGACATCGCCTGATTCATCGGGTGCTCAGAAGGATTCTACCAGAGCACTCCGGGCTTGAAGACTGGTTGGATTTTATTGACGTGCCCATTTCTGCAATTGCGCAGAAATTGGTTGATGAAATGGATGAGGCTGGCATAGATATCTGCACACCGCTGATGATGGACATGGCATATTGCAAGAAGTTTGGAGGTGGCACCAAAAGTTTTGAGGATCAGATGAAACAGACTTTGGCCGCCGCTGAAGCAATAAACGAAAAATACGGTCGTATTCGCATGCTTCCATTCATTGCCGCCGATCCGAACAGAGAAGGTATCGTATCCATTGTTAAAGATGCCCTCACAAAGGGAATGTTTAGAGGGGTGAAGATCTATCCTGTGATGGGGTTCACCCCGAACGACCGGAGGCTTTACCCGATATATGAATATTGTGTGCAGAACAGCATTCCTATAACAGCCCATTGTTACAACGGTGGTATTCCAGGTCTAAAGGAGTATTACCACCTGGCAGATCCGAAACACTGGGGCACTGTCTTGGAGGCTTTCCCTGCACTGATACTGAACTTGGCCCATAATGATCGAACGGGATCTACGTGGCAAGCCAGGATCGCTCAGCTCATCAAAACCCATCCTAGCGTTTACACGGACGTTTCATTCGATACCGAGATGTGGTTTATGCCCAGAAAATACTTCAAGAACATAAAACGCATCCTCAGCACACCCAAAATCCAGGATCGGATTCTTTACGGCACTGACTGGTTCATGGGACGTTTTTTTTGGACAGAAAAATCTTACTTAAAGTGGTTTCAGGAGTACTCAAAAAAGATCTTTTGGTGCCGGGTGGAATTCACAGAAAAAGAGATTAAAAAGCTGACTGAGGATAACCCCAAAAGGTTTTTAGGCTTGTAGAGCAAGGTCCGTGCATGAGGAAAGGAGGCTAACCATGGCAAAAATGGTCAAGGGCGCGAAGCGGTACCTGTTGCTTAGGGGTAGAGACGAAGATGGAAATGATATTGTAATTGACATATTTAGCAAAAAAGAAATTGATATAGCGCTGAAGGAGGGCCGGGTTCAGGAAGATGACCATGTGGTGAAGGTTGAACTAATGGGGAAGCTTGATCTTAGGAAACCCGAAAAGTCCAAAAAGCGCTGAAAGCCCCTGACACAATCCTCTTTGACCGCGACCTGCGTGCCCGACGGAAAGTGGCGCCGTGTAGAGCCATACTTGCTGCTGGGACAGGATTGCCGGCTGACTTTATAACATTTTAGCGCCGATAAGTCTGAACACCTTGCAATGTGAGATATAGATGCAGGTTGCTCGAGGGAGCCGATTGATCTTTCAATGAGCATCCGCACATGACAGCTTTTTGATGCTAGAAGCTATCTCAAAAATGCGTCTGACGCCCCACGGCGGCGTTGCGCGTCGGCTCAAAATGCTCACATACTACCGTGTATGCTGTGCTTTTTCGCCGCCCCGAGCCTTGCCCTGAACCCTGATCCACTTTCTTGAGATAGCTTATAGAGTCTTGGGCAATAACACCGGAAAAATAACAAGCTTAAGGACTTGTGATATGAGCTCCAAATCTTCGGCGAGATGGTCTGGTTAATGGGTGCTCATTTTTCCCCGTATTTCTGACGCAAAAAATTCGTATTTTTCCACAATAAAACCCCTGTTCTCCCCAATGTCCTGAGACACAATTCTCGTGGTAACTTGAAATCGTGGAGTAGCCTCATTGAATAGCAGCAGACAGATGACCGAGAGAAGGAGACATATGCGGTTCCAGGCCACAAAAGGGCCTATTTGTTTTGCTCCGTTCAGGTTAGACTGATTGTCAAAAATATGTTCCGTTTGCTCGCAAGTCGTTGATGATTGAAAATATTATTTGGCGAACGACATTGTGCAATTTTGGAGAAGATTTTTGAATGTGACTGGCGTTTAAAATTGCAAGCTGTCTGAG
>JBFEUB010000122.1:0-10746 GCA_041547605.1 Desulfobacteria bacterium | reverse complement strand
GCAGACGGCCGGGTGGTCTGGGCGTCACATGCGGTTGGAAGCTCGGTTGAACCCGGCGAGATCATGCTGTACGATACAAGCAACCCGAGCGTCTCTGAGGTAGAAATAGATGTGATTTCTAATACTACCTTTGACTGTTATTCCCCCCGAATTAATAGCGAAACCGTCGTTTGGGTACAGAGCGATGGAAGCGGCGGCACCGCTCTTTTTAGGTATGACCTAACCACCGGGGTGGTGGAACCTGCACCTGAAGACTGTGTCTGGGAGGACACTCCCCAAAAAGATGGTAATCAAAAGGTTCTGACCCGGTACGATGGGAACGACCGGGAAATATATGTTTTACATACCGACACTGGAAATTATGAACAGATTACAGATAACGATCTCGAGGACACTTCACCTGTCATAAGCGGTGGAATCATTGCATGGGTTGGAGGTAAAGCTCAGGCTTCAGAGATCTACACGACAGGTACAGGTCCTACCACTGGGAGCTGCGGTGACGATGTCGCCACTGGTAGTACTATCGACGGCGGAGGCACGCAAGTTAGCGGTAGCGGAGGTGGCGGCGGGTGTTTTATTGACATCATAGGTCATAGTCTGTCCAATGAGTCGTATTTCAGGTCAGCTCTCTTTTGGCAGTAAGCAACGGAATGCATTTGCACTCATTAGTCACAAAATGACGGGCCAGCAATAGCCCCGATCCTATTCTCAGGAGCACCGTCTGTTGTTAGACGTGAATTTTGACCCCTGACTTATACGCTCTGCTATAACAGTCCCGAAGCCAAAAGCCGAAAAACTTACAATGTGTACCTGATGTCTTAATCTCTCCCCGGTAGGATTGCAGCTCATCCAATACGACCTCTACCGTTCAAGCCTGGATCTTCAGGCAGTTCGCTTGACGACCAACCCTCATGATCTTGGTTCACAAAGCAATGACGAAATATCTTGCCAAAATTCATCATATTGATTACATATCTTCAACAAAATGGCCTGATAAGCGGGTGTTGATAGTCGTATCAGGCTCTCTGTCACAGCCTCAGATGTAAAATGCTACATTATGGAGCAGGGCTTACGTTGGTAAGAGATATCTTGGCCTGCACCCATTCGAATACGACGCGCAGGTATGCCAAAAGGTTAAGTGAGGTGGCCACACAGGCATTGATTGACAGGCACAAAGTGATAACCCTGGATGGAAGGAGTGTGAAATGAAACGGGCATGTCTCCTGTTAATTTTGACTTTGATTCCAGTCTATTGCTGGGGATCTGAGGTGTCGTTGCCCCCTGAGGATATCAGGATATGGGCACTGGGCAAGAAGATGATAATCGAGCATCAAATGATCGAGACCTTTGTTGACTGCCATGTCAAGCGAGAGAGGTTCATGAGCGAGAAGAAAGCCGCAATCGAGATGCTTGAGCAAGGGGCCTCCGAGAAGACTGACGAGACTGGCATTGAAGAAGCCGAAAAGGAATACCTCCAGGCACGGGATAAACTTGCTGATATAGATAGAGAATTTGATCAACTGGAACAGTTGGTAAAAGCCAAACACGGGGGCAAGCTTCCGGATTGGTGGACCAGAGACACAGAAGCCTGGAATCGTAGACGTGAACTCGAGGCAGAGAAAGAAGATTAGAAGCTATCTCAAAAAAGTGGATCAGGGTTCAGGGCAAGGCGCGGGGCGGCGAAAAAGCGCAGCATACACGTAGTATGTGAGCATTTTGAGCCGACTCGCAACGCCGCCATGGGGCGTCAGACGGATTTTTGAGATGGCTGCTATTTGATTGAATGGGGGCATAAGCGATCAGTGGGGTGACAGTTACTCAACCGAAACCAGAACCTTGGTCCAGAAGTGACTTTGTCCTTTAGTCGATCTGCAAAGTACAACGGATTTAAGTCGAGCTGGCGTTTGGGCATTCCCCCGGGCGCGCAAGCTGCTTCAAGACGAAATAAGCCCTTATATTTTCCAATACGTAATTCCTCGAAAGTCGCCGCAGAATGCCGCCGCTGGATAATGGTACCCTTGTTTTGTTGGGTCTTCTGGCGAGAACTCCATGCCTCCAGAAATGTGGGTCAGCCGCAGGATGTTGCGATCTCTCCTCTCTTCGACTCGGACCACCTCCAAAATTCGATGATATCCCTCTGCTTGTGTAACCAAGTGGAGTCAGCGGATTCCAGATGTTTTGATTGAGATATAAGATCATGACAACCAAATGATGCATCAGGTTCTCTTCTGATCCCGTGTAATCATCCGTCATTCTGAGGAAGACCGAAACAAAGAAAGCCCCTTACAAATCAGAATCACTGTGTCGGGGTTTTTTTGCTTGACATCTACCTTATATTGGGGTTATGGGCAACATAATATACCATATGTGGCCTGAGCTCCCGTCGAAACGGGAAGACAAAAGAATGCTCTGTTTTGCCCCTGTGTTGATGTGGGAGGAAGATCTCACCTATTACGTTTGGTGAGGAGCTAATGTCATGACCAATGACAACGAGCCAGCTGAGCGAAGGAAGCACAAGCGGTTCCAGGTCCCGACAGGCTCGATTGTTTCGTTCGGCCCTCATAGCAGCATACTGGGTAAAATCATAGATATGAGTATGGGCGGGATAGCGTTTCGTTACATCAGCGAAGCGTCCGCAAACGGGTCACACTTGGACATATTCCTGAACGAACATAATTTCTATATGGGCAAAGTGCAGTTTAAGATCGTTGAGGATTTCGAAATAGATAACAAAGTGCTTTACAAAATATCCGATGGGGTAGTCCCCCGTCGTAGAACCATGAGACGAGGGAGTGTGCAGTTTGGAGACTTGACCCGCCAACAGGAGGCTGAGCTGGGACATTTCCTCCAAAACTACACCTTGGGCGAAGCATAGGTTTTTGAGCCGAACCGATGGGCGATTGCGAAGCCTCCCCGTCCTTCCGGGCGGGGCTTCTGACTTTTGGCAACACTGCTGACCGGGAAGTACTTCGTTCAAGAGAAACTGACGAAAAACGGCAAGAGCTTTACGCAGAGTCTGGAAACCCGAAGACAATTTCAAGGAGGTTGCAGATGGAACAGGCGTATGCGCAGAAAATGCATCAGCTCGCAGAATACTGCCCGGAAGATTGTAAATTTCACAGACATGGTCTTGAAAATCTGTGTAAGGTAAAAGATGTTGGCCTTGTAACTTTCGTGCAATGTTTAGAAGAGACACCATCTGCATGCAACTGCTCGGTCTGTTTTGCGGATTCATGGTTTTGTTCATGTGCTCCTCTGATCTACATGGCTAAGAAACTGAAAGACCTGCCTGTAGCATAACCTCCCTTGACGGCCTGTCCGAGTTAGGCCGCACCCCAAATCATTACCCACATTCTGCAGCACCATCCATCACCGTTGCCCGTATGTGGTACAAGCACCCCTTACTCTTTGGGTTCTATTAGTACTTTTTCTACAAGAAATTAGTATTTTACCAGCAAAAAACTAGTATCGCCTTGTATCAAGGGTGCGGTCAAATTTCCGATAAGATAATTGGAACAGTCAATTGTAAATGATCTCAGTAAACACAGGTAGCGTGAAAGGGGGGGCAGATATGGAACAAGCACATATGCACAGATCGGAAAAATTCACAGCATACCGCCCCGACGGTTGAGCAAGGTACAAGCCGAGATTCTAGCTTACCTGCAAGGCGAAGACGTTGGACTCGATTCATTTGTCGTTTGTCTGGAGGCAGATTCATTCATGTGCTCGTTTTCGGTATGCTGCGGCTGTTCGCATTACTGAACATTTCCAGAACGTGTTTATGACGCTGAGGAATCGGAGAGGTAGCCTCACCTGTCCATCAAAGCCATGAATCAAGTCCGGCCATATAGTTTTAAGGGCATGTGGTGATAAGTCACCCCTTTCATAAGGGCAGACTATGGAAAGGAGCTCACTTACCATGAAGCCAAATCCAATTCATAGAGTAGGTACCAAGAACGCCCTGTGCCCCTATTATACGAATTGCCTGGATCATGCTGTACGCCGCTACTGGCGGTTCTGGGATTGTTCCGAATGCACACACAAATCGGAGCGAGAATCATTGGGCTACGGAGAATCTCCACATAGTTCAGACCTTGACTACGATCTGTCTTGGATCATGTTATCGGAAAGTTGACGCACACCCCAATTAGTGACGTTAAAAAAGGCTGTGGACAAATGAACATGATGCCGTCTTTTCTAATTACTGACGCCACTATGAAGAATACACTAGAACCCATCTCAAGAATATGGATCAGGGTTCAGGGCAAGGCGCGGAGCGGCGAAAAACCGCCGCATACCCGCAGTATGTGAGCATTTTGAGCCGACTCGCACCGCCGCCATGGGGCGTCAGACGCATTTTTGAGATGGGTTCTATTAAAATAAGAGGGATTACAGTGCGAAAGAGGTGATGGCGGTGCTAAACGCAGAACAAACCACCAGTCATTCAACAGCGTCTTATTCTACCTCAAGAGGCACAAAGGTGGCTCTGTGGTGGCTCAGGAACTATGAGACTATCATTCACTTTTGGACAGGGTTTAGTTGGGCCTGGGTAATAGGTGTGATCCTGTGTGCTATTACAGGATACCTTGATTTACGCTATGCACTGTGTTTCATGTTTCTTATTGGCGTAGTTGCAAATGCGGGCGTATATTTCAGTATCAAGACCATGGCCAATTACCTAAAAGCGCTAAAGGACGGGCCCGAAAAAAAGGAAGCCCACGCACTCATGATAAAGATTATCAAAAGAAGAATGCTGAACGCACACTGAACAACAATTATTAAGTTATCAAGCATTTTCCCGATATGATACCACCCCAACATGCAGGTGGCTTCGTACTCTACCGCTAACCTCGTGTAACCTTCTCGACCATCATTCTACCCAACGATTATGCCCATTCAGACAAGTCTTCCTTGCTGGTTGTGTAGGGTATTTGCCCCCTCCCCCCGCATTCTCGACAAGTCGTAACAGGGAATGTGCTGGCTCTTGCAGTTCAGATTCTGTCACGTGTAACGGATTCACTACATTATCGGTGGCTTTTCCGTATCAAGTCTCTTATTTTGCGAGCGTTTTTCTTACAGGATCTTACAAGCTCAACGTCTTGTGTCTCCGGAAAGCTATCAATAAAAACGTTGAGTTCACGCGTTATCTCTTCTCTCACTTCTCTTGCTCGTTGGTCAGTTAGAGGCTTCTCAAAATGAAGTTTGCTCGGCCCCTCATGTCCACCCTCGGCAATGTACCAGTCCCGAAACGGTATTGTGAAACCAATACGGAACAAGAGAAATCCTATGGGCGTAGCTACCATAGGGATGTTTTTTTGTAGGGCGGCAAAGGTCATCCTGCTTAAGACGTTATCATCTAATTCATAAGGAACCATCATGTGCCCACCAGGGGGGATAAGATCTCCCAGAAGCTTAAACAGCTTCCATTCTGTTTCGGAGTTCGCGATACTATGTTTTTCACGAACAGTCCTTTGCTCTTCGAAGGTCACTTCGGGCCAATAATGACCGATTTCAATCCACGGCAGAACATTTTTTCCTCCCACACTGTACAACGACTGATCAACGACCGGTTTCTCGGAACGATGCCCACGTTCATCTCTAAGATAGATACTGAAATAGCACCTCCCCGAAAACAATCTATGTGGTGGCAGAAGTATTGGTTTCAGCTCAACCACAACCTGATACTGATTCACTTTTTTCCTCTCAAGTGAGATAAATGTTTCAAGGTTTTTACGGCTTCTTTCTGAAATGCGCACTAGCCCCACTCCAGCAATTTGGTATTCTGAGAATTCCTCGGATCCTGAGTGAGTCTCAATAGACGAGATAGGTCTTAACATGTCTTGTATTCCATCTTTACGCTCACCTGCCCAGAAAGTTTCTTCAAAAATGAGCGGGGACGCTCCTTCTATAAAAAATGGCTCCCCTTGGGAGCCTTTTATTTACCCTGGCATTTTTTAGCATGGCAGGTATCACGGCAATTGACTATCTGGTCAGGACTTCATCGCATCCCTAACTGCCCCCTCTGGGGTTTTGCCCCGTTCGTTACATTTGTCTATCACATCAATCAGGTTCCTCATGTGTTTTTTCTCGGCCTGTGCAATGGAGAGAAAAAGCTTCTGTGCCTCTTCACTATCTGTCTGTTCAGCCATGGTGCGGTAAAGGTCCAATGCAGCATTTTCAATATGCAATGCCAATTCTATGAGACCCAGACATATATTACCTTCGGTGGTTTCAATGCGCTGGAGCGTGCCATTTAAGTCTTCGCCGCCTTCTAGAATTTCTCCCTTCAGGTTTGCAAAAACCGCTTCAAATTCGGGGGGATCGTTTGCGGTATCTTTCCAGTACCGGTACACCGCTTTGGCATGGGCCCGCTCCTCTGTGGAAAGTTGCCCAAATGTCTCTGATAAGGACCCTGAGGCCAATCTGTCTTTGATGTAGCTATAAAACCGAAGTGCCCCTTTCTCCAAGTCCATGACTACCAGTAGAAGTTCGGAAAAGTTCCTTGCCTTGTCAAAGACCTGGACTCTGGGATAATCGGGCACGGTTCTGCCCTCCCAGGCCATAATACCGCCTTCCAGATCGTATATGTTTTTGATAGATGCTTCTCCTTCCTCAGCAAGCGTAGCCGCTGCCGCGGAACGCCCGCCGCTGTGGCAGTAAAAAATTAGATCCTTGTCGGAGGGAAGGACGGAAAGATTCGTAACCAGGTCTTTGACCGGGATGAGCTTTGCCCCTGGAATATGCCCTCCGACATACTCTTCGGGCTGCCTAACATCCACAATCAGATAGTCACTCTCCTTCTTTCTTTCGATATATTGCCTTAATTCTTTCGGCTTCATTTCTTTTGAACAGGGTCCCTCTCCAGGCCGATTCCATCACCGCTCAAATACGTCCAACCCGCTCAGAGTGGCTGTTTTGCCAGCCTACATTAGATGGTATGTTGGACAATGGTCAGGCCATAAGCTATCTCAAAAATGCGTCTGATGCCCCATGGCGGCGTTGCGAATAGGCTCAAAATCTCACATACTACCACCGGTATGCTGCCTTTTTTTTCGCCGCCCCGCGCCTTGCCCTGAACCCTCATCCACTTTTTTGAGATAGCTTTTAGTGTGACTTCTCAGGATAGCGAGACACATCTTCCGGGAACCGCAGGCTCTGTCCCCTAACTAATCCTGATGAGGCCATTCCATGCTATTTCGCTCCTCGACGAAATAGCAGAAACGGTCCCACGCAAACTCGCGCTGAGATATGGGACACCGCAGCTTGACCTTTCGCTCGCTGACCTCAATGACTTCCCAATCGCCACGGCGTGGGCCGCCGTCAATATGTATTTTTTGCCCAACATGAAAAGGGTAAGGCCGAAAATTTGCTACTTTATTTGTTGCCATTTACGCAGCTCCAGAGTGCATGACGTTCTTGCAATGCCACACCTTTGCCAATCAGCCGCCCTCGATCGTCAACCCGGTTTTCGAAACTATCCAAGAAAAAGCCTCTTGCGCCGGTGCCCGCTCGATACTGACCATTTATGGAAGAACGCAAAAAAAGTCCACCGTTGTAAAGCCCCCCCGCCCTTCCAGGAGGGGGTCCTGCCTTGCGGCACCACGCCGCCTCCGAGGAGCAAGCCGGTCAACTATTTCTGACTGGCTCCGAAATATATACCATGAAATGCCTTTAAAAGAGACCGGAGCGTAGCGATGTGGGTCAAATCAGTCGTCTGCTTGCACTTCATAGCGTAAACCAGCATCTTGTGCAGTAATGTTACCTTATCAGAATATTGCTCAGCATTAAGCTTGATTCTCTGTGTCATGAAATACTGCGCGACGATTTTTTGGACCTCATTTGCATGGTGCTCTTTGTTCATAACCCACCGGGTTAGCTGATTGTGATTCATGGCCTTTTGGCTTTCCAATTGCGTGATCTGCGTCATCGCCTTTTCGATGGTCGTGATATGCTCAGCAATCATCCTGACTCTCATCTCATCATCGTAGATTCCACAAGGAACCTCACAATGTGCCCCGACGTTAGACGAACCAAAAAACATCACCAAGAGCACTACGATTAGAGGCAAGCATTTTCTCTCCATGGCTCTCCCCCTTCCTTACTTGGTTTACTTCGTACGTATTTCATGGATCGATCTCCCCCATGTTGCCCATTAGAATGTGACAATAGGCGCAACAACACGTAATCCGAGAAAAATATGAACCTTCTCTTATGACTTCTGAGTTCCCTTTGCCCCAATGCGCGATTTTAATACCATCCAAATATCAACACTGTGAGAAAATTCAATGGGGTGAAATGTGTATTTTCTCGAAAAAGAGACTGTATATTGGATGGGTTCCGCATGACTCACGGTAAGAAAGAACGCGCCAGCCTGGTAAGATTAGGGAAGTGTAGTAGATTAAAACTGCCAAACACGGAACAGGCATAGGATATTATAGTGCAGCCTCAAGTTTTTTAATCGGAGGCCTTTATCCCACATACAATCCGATCCACCCGAAAATCCTATTGAAGATTTGTAACGCCCATCAGGAATTTTTGAGGCCAGCAGACAGAGACAGCGAGATCTCCGTGAAATGGTCACAAGTCACTTGATATGGATACGTAGAAAGTGACCCCCTTTTCCCGGCCGGGTTCCACCCAGACCTCACCACCATGTGACTCTGCCGACTCCTTAACAATAGCTAGTCCTAATCCGGTCCCTTCCACCCCTCTTGATGTTTTATTTCGCTGGAAAACCTCAAAAATGTTGTCTGTGTCTTCGCCTTTTATGCCTACGCCATCATCACTTACTGAAATGATATGGAATTGATCGGACCTCTCATATCCAATTCTGATCTCACCCAGGCCGTCCCCCGCGTATTTTAGAGCGTTGTCCACAAGATTCCTCAGTATCCTTAAAATAGAAAGCCGGTCCGCATTTATTTCGGGTATGCCTTCGGGTTGTGACCATCCTATTTGACGAATATCAAGTTGGGCCGAGAACTCGTCTCTCACTATCTGCAAGATCTCTCTTAACTTAACACTTTCTATGTTCAAAGGTATCTCTTTGCTTGATATGTAGACGTTGATTTTTCCAGCCAGCGCAGCAATCTGCTCTGCAGCGTCCAAGATTTTGTCGCAGTAATCTCTTGCTTTTTCATCAACAACATCCCGGAACTGCTCATGAAGCCGTTTTGTCAGCCCATAGATGCCAATAGCCGGATTTCTGAGATCGTGTGCAACCGAATAGGCAAAAAGCTTCATTTGTTCAGAATGCTTTTTGAGTGTCTCCTCTGCTTGCTTGCGCTCCGTGATATCTATAGATGACTCAATCATTTGGGAGAGGTTTCCGTCAGCGTCCAAAATAGGGTAACCATGGACTTCAACATGTTTAGGATTTCCGTCTTTATCATAATGGATATGTTCTACAATTACGGGCTTTTTCGTCTTTCTTACTATTTCAAGTGGGCACGGATGTCCTTCTTGCGAACATGGCTTATCTCTATGGTGTGTAAAGGTATGACACGTCACCCCGTCTGACAATTGTCCGGTGTTAGCGGCAGAATTTGCCAGCTTGATGGTGTAATCAGAAGCGTCAATAACATAGAAAGGGTAAGGTAAGGATTCCAAAACCGACTTCAGGAAGTCAGTTTGTTTCATGATTCGTCCCTCCATACGCTTGCATTCGGCTTCTGACATCTCCACTTTCCCCAGCCGTCCGCGCAATTCTCTTAGTTCTCTAATAAGTTGCTCTTTTGTCTTATGCTCATCTTGCATCTTATAACGCTCCCAGGCTTCCCTAAAGAACAAATGTGCCAACTGACTGTTTTATGATCCCATGCCTCTGTCTGCTTCTTGTGCCCAGTGGCAGGAAGTCCGGATGCCTCAGGTTCCCAGCCCAGAAAAACCATGAACGGCAAAGCTACAGACCTCATAGATCTATGCCGCTTTGGCATTTTCTGTGTCTCTCACCTTGTCCATATCGAGGCACCATCGTCTGTACTTGCATTCATGTTGATCGCAACAGCCCTGTTTTCTTCCGAAGCAAGCGGTGCTGCCCTTCTTCAACTGTTTCTTCCGTATTGTGGGAGATATGAATTCCAGGAAACATGCTTTGCAAAGAGATCCACTGTAATCGTCCGGACCCCAAGCAATGACGGATTCTTTTTCCCACATTTTGCTGCACTCAACACACTTAACCGATAGTATAGGCATTTTTGCAATATACGCCATCCGATGTTCTTGACGTCCCCTATAAGCGCCTTACCAGAAGCCGAAGCCTCTTTCTCTGTGCCCCCGCCGAATTATCCAAAAAACCTCAGATATCATTGTTTGGCGCCAAACACTGGACAGGAAATTAGAACCCACAATAATCTTATCATTCCTGTTCGTGTTGTTCGCTTTTTTGTGCTCATTGTCGTACGTTCGAAGACATGAATGTGACCTCAAGTTCCTCCCCCAGTCCACAGACCCCAAGCGGGCGGCCTTTAAGGGTCTGCGAGCGCGTTAAAAACCAGTTGTTCAACAGCTTAACTTTATGTCAAGATAAGCATAGTTTAAAAGAAATCAATGCTAAGAGGACGACATGGCTGCGGAAAAGAAGGGGGCCTCCATGCTATACGTAGCAACAACAGTTTTAAGGAATGGCAGGTTCTGAGCTTTTGTGTTCCTGAAGAGCATATATAGTGGTTGTCAGAATAACGTTCCGATCAGAATAGAGGACAATTGAAAATACTATTTGGCTCACTTGTGGGTGTGCAATTTTAG
>JBFEUB010000121.1:0-10868 GCA_041547605.1 Desulfobacteria bacterium | reverse complement strand
GGCTTGAACAGAACCACTGCGTGCGCGATTTAGCCAGGAGAATTCAAAAATCCTAAAATTGCACACCCACAAGTGAGCCAAATAGTATTTTCAATTGTCATCTATTCTTATCGGAACGTTATTCTGACAACCGCTATAATACGGTAATAGGTTTTTGGCTATTCTGTCATGGCTACGTTAGCCACAATGTGTGGAGAAGTAAATGGGGCAAATACTGTATTTTGCGAAGAGAAACACAGTACTTGGGGGATTTTCTGCTGCGCGGTTCCAAGTCCAGATGGGGCATGCTTGATGCAAGGTGCTCCTGAACTTACAATCCTCAAGAAACGGTCTTCAGGTCAAAGCCAAAGGCTTTGTGCTACGTGATTTTTCTTTTACCTCAGCAACAACTCCTTTATTTTCTTATCAAGAAATTTCTCGTGGTACTTTCCTACGAACTTTTCGACGATTGTTCCATCCTTTATGAATAAGAAAAACGGTATGGCAGTGATATTGAAGTCCTCCACGGCCTTTTCTCCAGCCCAGTAGACCGGAAATTTGACATCTGCTTTGTCGAGTAATGGTTGAATAACTGAGGGGCCTTCTAGGTCAAGACTTATACCGATTATTTGCAGGCCGTGGCTTTTATTCTTCTCGTACAGCTTCACCAATATCGGCAGCTCTTCCCGACAAGGAAGGCACCATGCAGCCATGGCTACAATGACGGCGCCCTTACTGGCCTTTATGAGTTGGTTGATTCCTGCAGAATCTATGGTGCCTGCCGAAACCCTCTGTTCAGTCCAGGCAGTGCTCCCCCCGGTTAGCATGAGGGGCACCAAGCAGGCTGCAATAAATATCCAAAGGCATCTCTGTCTCATAGGTCTTGTCTTCAATGTTGTCTGAACAGCTATTTGGGCAACAGCCCGTTCAGCTGTGACCGGCATGCTCCCCGAAAGCCCCGCCCGGAAGGGCGGGGAGGCTTCACAAACAAGGACTATTCGATCTTTCGAGGCGGCCTCCTCTCCGGTACGCGCACGTGAGGGATCTTCTCCTCATTCCAGGCCGTTGTGGCATAGAGGTTACAATAACAACTCCCGTACTCTTCGACGTCAGGGGCTCGATACACGCATGGGCAGGTGATGTCTTTGTCTTTTTCGCGGTCCCCGCATGCGAGTCTGCATGGACAACACATGTAACCATAACGGTTCTTATTGATCAGGAGGGCTTCAAGAAGATCAAACACCCACTCTTTGTTTTTATTGAAGTAGTAACCTTTTGGTTCTTGAATCTTTCTCAGCATTTCATATAGTTTTTCCGCCTCGTTCATAAGCCAAGAGCCTCCCTAATCTCTTCTTCCACGAACCCCACGATGACTTTGTCGCCGATGAAAATTGTGGGAAAGGAGCAACGCGGATTCCATTTTCTCAGATCTTCAAGAATAGCCATCCTCTCCTGGTCATCCACCAAATCGACATCAGTAAACTCGTATTTTACTGCGCAATGGTCCAAGAACTTTTTAGTAGCTTTGCAATGGCTACAAGTGCTAAGGGTATACATTCTGACCGGTTCTGGCATCCTGTGCCTCCTTTTCTGTTCGGTGCGGGATGAGTCATGAGAGCTGATCTTTACCTCAAGTCTTGCATAATCCACATTTCAGGGCAATAATATTCTAAATACCTGAGCCGTGCCTAAGCCACAACGTAATGTGCGCGTATGAACCTTTCAATTATCATACCTGCTCTCAACGAAGCTGAAACATTAGGTCGAACACTGCAAGGCCTTGCGCCGGGGCAACCTGAAATCATTGTAGTCGACGGCGGCAGCAAGGACGATACGGTCGAGGTGGCCTGTCAATATACCGCACATGTTCTCATTTCGCGGGGAGGGCGGGGGGTTCAGCAAGAGGCGGGCGCACGTGAGGCACAGGGCGATGTCCTGGTTTTTCTTCATGCAGACACCCGACTTCCTCCTAGATATGATCGTCTCATTCATCGAGCCCTGGCCGACCCGCGCGTTGTGTTTGGGGCGTTCTTTCTGAGCATTTATCCAGCCAGGCCCGTCTTAGGTCTTGTTTCCCTCATGGCCAACCTGCGATCTCGGCTCTTGAAGGTGCCGTATGGAGATCAGGTCCTCTTTGTTCGAAGGGCCGCGTACTTCGAGGTCGGCGGATTTCGAGACTGGCCCATTATGGAAGATGTGGACCTCGTTCGCCGGTTGAACCGGGTGGGACGTTTTAAGATGGCTAGGGGTTACGTGCAGACATCGGCCCGGCGCTGGCAAAACGAAAACCCGGTTTACACGACGCTCAGGAATTGGTCCCTCATTCTTCGATACTTCTTAGGAGTCTCTCCGCACACCCTGGCCCGCTATTATCCAAATGCGCGATAGAGCTTGTGGGGTTTCTGTAAAAGGATAAGCCATCAAGTTTCGAATGATCCCTTTTTTACAAAAGGGATGGACATTATCTGATCGCGCGTGTACAAAAAAAAGAGTGCAAGTGAAGCCTCCCCGCCCTTCCGGGCGGGGGTTCTGGCTTGCGCCAGCACTGCGTGTCCGGGGAGCATGCCGGTCAACATGCGCGGGTCACGCCGCGGGGCGACCAACAGCTTTGATCCTTCAATGCGGGCAAAAGCGTGATATTCAGAGAAACTGTGCACAAGAATCTAATGATATGGGTTGCATGCATGCTTGTCTCGATGTTTTCTCCCCTGCCCGTCTCCGCAGCAGAAATTCTCCTTGATGACTACAAAGAAGGCCTCAGTCCGAGGTGGGAGGAGAAATCCTTTAAAGGGAAAACCGAATACGAGGTGACGCAGGCAGACAATCAGTTGTGCATTAAGGCCACGAGTAGCGCATCGGCTTCTGCTCTTTATTACAAGATAAAGTATGATACGAAAGACTACCCTGTGCTGACCTGGCGCTGGAAGGTGAATCATGTCCTGTCAAAGGGGGATGCCCTTCATAAGGAGGGCGATGACTACGCAGCCCGAGTGTATGTGGTTTTCCCATCCCTGGCATTCTGGAGAACAAAGGCCCTTAACTACATCTGGGCCAACAAGCTTCCCAAAGGGCAGGCCGTGCCGAACCCGTTCACTGGCAATGCCATAATGGTTGCCGTGGAAAGCGGGCCGGAGCGAACCGGGCATTGGGAGGAGGAACGAAGAAACATTGTCGAGGATTATCGCCGGTATTTTGGAGAAGGCCCCCCGAAGGCAGGGGCCATCGCTATCATGACCGACACGGACAATACGGGTGAAAATGCCACGGCCTGGTATGGACCGATCCGTCTCCTTTCTGATCAGGGTCGGTGACAGCCGCTCATCCGGCGCGAAGCGTTACTCGGGAAGAGGGCCATTTGTGGATGGAAAGTTGGAGCCATCTCAAAAATGTCTCACTATCAGTGATTTCAAAACCTCTTTTCTCGCCGGTTTGGCCATTTTGCCAAGTTCTAAGCTCACTCCGCTAAAATCGTAAAACTCGGGCTAATGCCCTCAAACAGTTACGATTTTTACGCTTCGTTTCGCAAAGAACTTGTTGGCAAAATGGCCAAAATGGGCTCGCAATGAGGTTTTGAAATGGCTTTTTGGCGATTCCATATTCTTGGAACAAACTCCTGGGACACGACACTAGGCCATAAGCTATCTCAAAAAAGTGGATCAGGGTGCAGGGCAAGGCGCGGGGCGGCGAAAAAACACAGCATACACGATAGTATGTGAGCATTTTGAGCCGACTCGCAAGGCCGCCATGGGGCGTCAGACGCATTTTTGAGATAGCTTATAGTATCATGTCGCGTATTTAATGCACCTTCAGGTGATGCGAACGCTTCTGGCAAGAAGTGTGAGTCAAAGCCGGAAAAGAAATAGAAAGACAATGACCGGCGAGGATGTTTGACGTCGATCAGAAGGGAAGGCCACAATGTCGGCACTTGTGCAATCATCTGCATGGGGGGCCCTGAAAGCCCATTGCGAGGAAATGAAACAAATCCCTGTGCGGTCCTTATTCAAACAGGATCCGCAGCGCTTCAAGAAGTTCTCTCTCAGGGTGAACGACATCGTCCTTGATTACTCCAAGAACCGCATTACCGAAGACACCATGTCGTTGCTCTTGGAATTGGCGGTGCAGGCGGATGTCAGGGGTTGGATGGACAAGATGTTTTCAGGAGAGAAGATCAACGTAACAGAGAACCGGGCGGTTTTGCATGTTGCCCTGCGTAATCGTTCCAACCGGCCTGTTTACGTAGACGGCACCGATGTGATGCCGGGCGTGAACGCTGTTCTGGAACAGATGGGAAAGTTTTGTGGCGCCGTGCGTGAAGGAGAATGGAGGGGCTATACCGGCAAGAGGATTTCAGACATCGTCAACATCGGCATTGGTGGCTCAGATCTTGGGCCGGTGATGGCCACGGAGGCTCTCAAGCCCTATGGAAAACCGGGCCTGACGCCCCATTTTGTTTCAAATATCGACGGCACCCATCTGGTAGAGACACTGAAAGGATTGGACCCTGAAACCACACTCTTTATTATCGCATCCAAGACGTTCACGACCCAGGAGACGTTGACCAATGCGCATAGTGCTCGGGGCTGGTTCCTCAGGACATCCGGGGACGAGAAGGCGATAACAAAGCATTTTGTGGCGGTTTCCACCAACGAGGAAGAGGTCGGTCGATTCGGCATTGACACCGAAAACATGTTTGAATTTTGGGACTGGGTGGGGGGACGATATTCGCTGTGGAGCGCCATTGGTTTGCCTATTGCACTATTCATCGGGATGGAGAACTTCCAGTCTATGCTTGATGGCGCTCATGCAATGGATGAACACTTTCGGACAGCACCCCTGGGTAAGAACATGCCGGTTATCCTGGCACTGCTGGGGATCTGGTATAACAACTTCTTCGGCGCCCAAACCCACGCCATACTTCCATACGACCAGTACTTGCATCGTTTCCCGGCCTATTTCCAGCAGGGCGACATGGAAAGCAACGGAAAAAGGGTGAATCGGGACGGGGAACTGGTCGATTATTCGACGGGGCCGATTGTCTGGGGCGAGCCGGGCACAAACGGCCAACATGCATTCTATCAGCTCATCCATCAAGGCACCAGGTTGGTTCCGGCAGACTTCCTTGCGCCGATTAACAGCCAAAACCCGATCGGTAGACATCATAATATTTTGTTGTCCAATTTTTTTGCCCAGACCGAGGCGCTGATGAAGGGCAAGACCGAGGAGGAAGCACGTGCCGAGTTACTTGCCGGTGGTATGGACCCTGAAACTGCGGAAAGGCTGCTGCCTCACAGGGTGTTCGAGGGTAACAGACCAACGAACTCTATCTTGTTCAAGAGGCTTGATCCCAAAACATTGGGTGCCCTTATTGCCCTCTATGAGCACAAGATCTTCGTCCAGGGTATCATTTGGAATATCAACTCCTTTGATCAATGGGGCGTGGAGCTGGGTAAGCAACTGGCCAAGGTGATTCTACCCGAGCTAGAAAGCGGGGATCAGGTAAGCTCCCATGATGCCTCTACCAATGGCCTGATCAACTTTTATAAGGCTTGCCGGTCGAGGTAAACAGAATCGCATTACGAAAACTGCCTCGAACTGCAACCACGATCGCCTTCCCCATCCCGATGTATCGGGACTGCGGGGAGCTTCAAAAATACAGTGTTTTTCTTCAGGAAATACTACGTTCACCCCATTTACTTATCTGCGAGCCGGTTGGCATATTAATATATTGAGGAATTATAATATTATGAAATGGTTATTGACCGGGAACGCAGGCCTTTTATGGAGGACAGTGAAATGAAGATCGGTTTTGCCGGCCTGGGGAAAATGGGTGGAAGAATGGTTGAGCGTTTGATCAGGGGCGGGCATGAGGTCGTAGCCTATGACCCGATCAGCGAAGCCGTGCAACAAGCGGAAGATAATGGCGCCATGCCCGCAAGTTCCCTCCAGGAGTTGGTTGAGAAACTTGAATCCCCTCGTGCTATATGGATCATGGTACCGTCCGGCAAGCCCACCGAAGAAACGATCACCGCTGTGTCTTCTGACTTGGAAGCGGATGACATTGTGGTCGATGGAGGAAATTCCTTTTATAAAGATTCTATGAGAAGGGCGGAAGCGCTTCGAGCAAAGGGCATTTCACTCCTTGATGCAGGGACGAGCGGAGGCATTTGGGGCCTAAAGATTGGCTACTGTCTGATGATCGGGGGGGCAAAGGCAGCCTTTGAGAAACTAGAGCCTATATTTGAGACACTGGCACCTGAGGACGGTTATGCCCATGTGGGACCAAGTGGTGCAGGGCATTTTGTGAAAATGGTGCATAACGGCATTGAATATGCCTTGCTTCAGGGGTATGCCGAAGGCTTTGATATCTTGAAGGCCAAAAAAGCGTTCAAGCTGGACCTTGAGAAAATCGCACATCTATGGAATCAGGGCAGCGTTATCCGCTCATGGCTTTTGGAGTTGGCGGAGGATGCCTTCCAGAAAGACCCTCATCTCCGGTCCATCAGGGGATATGTGGAGGACTCCGGAGAAGGTCGCTGGACCGTAGCCGAGGCTATGGAAAACGATGTTCCAGCACCCCTTATTACGTTATCGCTGTTGGAGCGTTTTCGCTCTCGCCAGGCGGATTCGTTCAGCGCCAAAGTGATCGCCGCACTCCGCAATGAGTTTGGCGGCCACGGGGTAAAGAAGAGGTGAGCGGGGAGGCTTTAGAAATGATGGATCAGGTCTATTGAGACAGAGGAGGCTAACTAGTGTTGTGTCTCACAAGTTAGTTCAAAAAATATGTCTTTGCCATCAAGCCATTTTACTTGCTCCGTGACCATTTTCGGGACGTCAGCTTCGTTCCGCTAAATCATAAATACTCGGGCCTACGGCCCTCAAACAGTTTATGATTTCTTACGCTACACTCAACTGACGCCTCGTAGAGCAGAGGTTGCGCCTGGCGGCTTGAACCGAAGCACTCCGTGCCCGAAAATGCTCAATGTCGCTCGGAAAAAGCTTTCGGCTGGCGTTATAGTAATTAAAGTTATTTCAGAGACGAGACACTAGGGGAGAAAAGGAGAAAAGTATGTCTAACTCAACCATTGAGCAGCTTGCAGAATTTGGGCAGAGTATTTGGCTAGACAATATTAGCCGTTCTATCATTGAAAGTGGTCGACTTGAGGAGTTGATAGAACTCGGCTTGCGTGGGATGACTTCCAATCCGACAATATTTGAAAAGGCTATCTCCGCTAGCTCTGACTACAATGAAAAGATAAAAGAGCTACACAAGGCAGGCAAGTCTACTTTTGAGATCTATGACGACTTGACGGTTCGCGACATTCAAGACGCGGCCGATATTTTGAAGCCGGTATATGAAAAAACCAATGGACAGGACGGATATGTCAGCCTGGAAATTAACCCCAAATTAGCCTACAGGACGGGAGAGACCATCGAGGAAGGAAAGAGGTTGTTCGAGAAGGTCAACAGGCCGAATCTCATGCTTAAGGTGCCGGCAACGGATGAGGGTTTTGAAGCCATAGAAGCCTTGGTGGGCGAAGGGGTAAACGTTAACATAACCCTGATATTTTCCTTGGACCAATATGTGAACACGGCGCATGCTTTTCTCAGGGGCATGAACAAGTTCCTTGACAACCAAGGTGACGTGAGCACGGTTTCCTCAGTCGCAAGCGTATTTGTCAGTCGGGTTGACACGGCGGCAGACAAGATGCTTGATGATCTCATGGATAAGGAAACCAACGGGGCGGCCAAGAGTGAACTGGAATCCCTGAAGGGCACGGCTGCGGTGGCCAATTCGGCGCTGATATACAGGAAGCATATAGAAATTTTTTCGGAGAAGGCGTTCGCGTTACTCAAAGAGAAGGGGGCCAGGGTTCAAAGGGTGCTGTGGGGATCCACTGGAACGAAGAATCCTGCTTACAGTGACGTCAAATATGTCACTGAATTGATCGCCAGGAATACCGTGAACACCCTCCCCGACAAAACACTTGAAGCGTTTCTGGACCACGGTGTCGTTAAAGAGGCCCTGACCGCTTCAGCTGAGAAATCTCAGAAGACGGTCGATCGTTTTAAGGGTTTTGGCATTGATATAGACAGCATTTGCGCCAAGCTGCTTGAGGATGGCGCTGCCGCCTTTACGAAATCCTTTGAATCCCTCTTAGGCACAATAGAAAGGACAGCTGAGGAGACATAACCGACTCATTCGAACTCCGGCTACCTAGCATACTTGCGGGGTAATGACGCCTTTACTTTCGTTCCGAGCCTCTCGTGTTGGTGTTTTGTGGGAGGTGCGGTCTCCGCTACATATACTGAGGAGAACGTTAATTGTCCGACACAGGGCCAAATTTCCATCGTCCGCTGCAGCGTATTTGGATGCTTCTATGGCTTGCTCCGTGCGCCCCAACACGGAGTGCAGCTGTGCGCTAAAACTCTTCCCGCTTCGCGGGGCTCAAACAGTTTGGGACGCCGCCCGTCGCTTCGCCAAGAATCATCAAAAATGCGCTGCAATGCTCCCTCAGAAAAAGAAGCCCTGTGTCTGGTGTGTTTTGACTCCATTAGTATCTCACAAGAACACGGCGCCGTGCGGTCAGTTACTCCAGAGACAGGCATCATTACCTGGCTGGTAACATGTCGCGTGTTTAATGGAGGTATTGTGGTTAGGGTTGGGCCCTTAATGATCGGGACCTGCATCATGAGACTGGAGAGGACTCGATCGTTCGTGTGAGACAGAGGTGAAAGAAGTGAGTGAGGACAGCACTCCGACCAACGAAGCCCCGCAAGCTGTAATCAATGTTGCAGGCGCACCCCTCCAGGAGGCCGGATCATGCCTCATTGAGGAGCCCTCTGATCCATGCGCGATTGTCATCATCGGGGCTTGCGGCGACCTCACAAGGCGAAAAATCATTCTGGCGCTTTTCAGGCTCTTCAAGTCCGGCGGGTTGCCGGACCCTTTTCTTGTCGTGGGCACGGACTTGAACAAGATGACCACGGGGGAGTATCGCGAGTTCATTAAAGAGTCAATAGAAGCCATGAGCGGAGAACGTCCTGATGCAGATGCGTGGGATACCTTTGTCACACGGTTGTATTACCTGAGCATTGATCCGGAAGATGACTCTCCCTACAGCAGTTTGGCCGATGTACTGAAACAGCAACTACGGGAATTCCAGATTCCGGCAAATCGTCTGTTTTATCTTGCCGTCCCGCCCCCCCAGTATGTCAATGTCGTCCGCAATCTTGGCAGGGCGGGCCTTGCGGCCGAAAGCGAAGATTGGTCGGGCTGGGCCCGCATAGTGATCGAAAAACCTTTTGGACGCGATCTAAACAGCGCCCAGGACCTGGACGGTCATATCCATCACTACTTTCGTGAGCATCAGATTTACCGAATCGATCATTATCTGGCCAAGGAGACCGTTCAGAACATATTGATGTTTCGCTTTGCCAACGCCATCTTTGAACCGATCTGGAATCGCGGATACATTAATCACGTGCAAATCACGGCAGCCGAGACACTGGGGGTAGAGCACCGCGCGGTTTATTACGAACAAGCGGGCGTCCTGAGAGATATGTTTCAGAATCACATGCTGCAGCTTCTGGCCATGACCGCCATGGAGCCGCCTTCTGTGTTTGAGGCGGACAGGGTGAGGGATGAAAAGGTCAAGGTATTTCGCTCCCTGCGGCCTTTTGCGGCTGATCAGGTTGATGACCACCTCGTCCTGGGACAGTACGCAGCGGGAGAGATAGGCGGCCGGGCCGTTCCCGGATACAGAGAGGAGCCCGGGGTTGATCCACATTCGGTGGTTCCCACGTTTTCCATGGCTAAGCTCTACATTGACAACTGGCGCTGGCAGGGAGTCCCGTTCTATCTTCGTTCGGGGAAAAGGATGGCAAGAAAGCTCACGGAAATTGCCATTCAATTCAAGAGGGTCCCATACCTGATGTTTCGCGATGTTCTGTCTGAGAGGATTCATCCGAACCTGCTGGTTCTGAGGATTCAGCCGGACGAGAGGATCACGTTAACATTTCAAACCAAGCTTCCGGGTGCCAAGGTGTGTCTTCAGCCTGTCACCATGGATTTTCACTACAGCTCCGTTCAGCAGGGTGCCCTGCTGGATGCTTACGAAACGGTTATCCTGGATTGTCTGTTGGGGGATCATATGTTGTTTGTGCGTCAGGACGGGGTGGAACAGTGTTGGGCGTTTCTTTCCCCTATTCTGGATGCTTGCGAAACATGCGCGGATGGTGAACGTGAACAGTCCCTGCATTTCTATGAGGCAGGGACGTGGGGGCCCCGAGGGGCAGATGATCTGATGCAGCAAGGGGGATGTGCCTGGCGCCTCAGGTAGTTTCCATCCATAAATGGCCCTTTTTTCGATGAGCGGGGTTCTCCGCAATGATGACTGTAGGCTTTTACACGAACCAGAGGTTGGCAGGTGAGGAAATTCGCTTCACTGAGGCCTCCAATGCCTTTCGTAGCCTTGCATATGTTGTCGCCGGAAATGGCTGTGGGCCTTTGTTCAGCGAAATTCCTTGCCCACCTACGATTGCCCTGTTTTGGATGAAAACCCCAGTATATGGTTACAGGCTTCATTCAGGGGTGCGAAACTTGAGTAATTTATGGAAGTCAGACAAAGTTTTGTCTCAGGACACACCGTGATGAGGAAAACTAGTGTTGTGTCCCAGGAGTTTGTTCCAAGAATATGGAATCGCCAAAAAGCCATTTTCCTTGCTCCGTGAGCATTTTCGGGACATCAACTTCGCTCCGCTAAATCATAAAAACTCGGGCCTAAGGCCCTCAAACAGTTTATGATTCTTGACGCTCCACTCAGCTGAAGTCCGGCTCCGAAAAAGCTCTATGTCGCTCGGAAAAGGCTTTCGGCTCCAGTATCAGTAAT
>JBFEUB010000120.1:0-10949 GCA_041547605.1 Desulfobacteria bacterium | reverse complement strand
GAGCGAAGTTGATGTCCCGAAAATGCTCACGGAGCAAGGAAAATGGCTTTTTGGCGATTCCATATTCTTGGAACAAACTCCTGGGACACAACACTAGTTTCTTCAGGAGTGTTTCTATCCGTTTTTTCGGGCAAATTCCTCCATAAAGTCGGTCAACGCCTTTACTGCCTCCAGGCTTATGGCATTATAGATGGAGGCACGACATCCTCCCACCGAACGGTGACCCTTGAGTCCGCTCAGGTTATGCGCAAAGGCCTCCTGCACGAATTGTCTTTCCAGCTCCTCTGCGGGAAGCCGGAAGGTCACATTCATCATGGATCGGCTCCCCTTTTCCGCGGTTCCTCTGTAAAACTCGGACCTGTCAATCGTGCGGTAAAGGAGATCGGCCTTTTCACGGTTGATCTGTTCCATTCTGTCAAGCCCGCCGACAGTCTCCTCCAGCCATCTTAGCACCAGCTGAATGGCGTAAACTGCAAAACAAGGGGGCGTATTGAACATAGAGTTATACTCCACGTGAGTCGTATACTTGAGCATTGTGGGAAGGTCCTGGGGCACACGCTCCAACATGTCGTCACGAATAACCACCAAGGTAGCTCCAGCAGGACCTAAATTCTTTTGAGCTCCAGCATAGATCAGGCCGAAAGGAGCCACGTCAAAAGGTCGGCTCATAATATCCGAAGACATATCGCAGATGAGGGGAATGCCACCCGTATCGGGAAAAGATGCCCACTGGGTGCCCTTGATCGTATTGTTGGAAGTGATGTGGACATACGCGGCATCAGGGCTAAAAGAAATCTTCCTAGGAATATAGGAAAAACCCTTGTCTTCAGAAGAGGCAACTACCTTAACTGGTTTTCTTTGAATCATGCATTCTTTAATCGCTTTGGTTGCCCAGGTGCCGGTGTTCACGTAGTCCGCCGAATGCCCCCCAGGGAGCAGGTTCATGGGAATCATAGAAAACTGCAAACTCGCTCCACCTTGAAGAAACAGTACATGGAAGTTCTTATCGAGCCTAAGCAAACGTCTGACGCTCGCTGTGGCATCTTGCATGACCTCATCGAACCATTTTGATCGATGGCTCACCTCTATAATGGACATGCCTGAGCCTCTGAAGTCTAAAAACTCCGCTTGAATCTTCTCCAAAACTGGCAAGGGATGAGCTGCTGGTCCTGCATTGAAGTTATGGATTCTTCCTTTCATTTCAGCCTCCTGCATTTAGCGGCGAAGCTATAAGGAGAGGCATCGCGTGTCAAGGAGAAAACCGGTTTCTTGGGCAACCAACCACTTGACAAGCCAAAGGTTTTGAAAGTAAGTTTACACTCTCAAATCGCAAAAAAGGCTCTAAAGGAGAAGGTAATGTGAGAGTTTTGGTGAGTGACAAGCTGGCAGAGGTCGGCATTAAAATATTCGAAGAAGCCGCTGATATTCATGTTGACGTAAAAATCGGGCTTCCCTCCGAGGAGCTAAAAGCGGTCCTGAAAGACTACGATGCCCTCGTCATAAGGAGTGCCACGAAGGTGACCAAGGATATCCTTGGGGCGGCTTCTCGCCTTAAAGTAATAGGGCGGGCAGGGATTGGGCTTGATAATGTAGATATCCCTGCAGCCACCAAACGCGGAATCGTGGTGATGAACACGCCGGGGGGAAACGTGGTGACCACGGCAGAGCACACCATTGCCATGATGCTCGCCCTTTCGCGGAATATCCCGCAAGCCACTGCATCATTGAAGGCTGGTCGTTGGGAAAAGGGAAAACTTCAGGGCAGAGAGGTCTTTAACAAAACACTTGGGGTCCTCGGTTATGGCCGGATCGGCAGTATTGTGGCAAGCCGGGCTAGGGGGCTCAAGATGCACGTCATCGTATACGATCCCTATGTGAGTAAGGAGCTGCTGGAGCAGGCAGGTTTTGAGTTGGTTTCTTTGGAGGAACTATATTGGCGTTCTGACTACGTCACTATTCATTTGCCCAAGTCAGAAGAAACCATCAACTTCATTAACCAAGAAGCCTTTGACCAGATGAAGCCCGGCGTCATGATCGTCAACTGCGCGCGGGGCGGTATTGTGAATGAGAAGGACTTGGCCGATGCCCTTAAGTCTGGAAAGGTGGGGGGTGCCGCCCTGGATGTCTTTGAGACTGAGCCTCCGGCTGACTCCCCTCTGTTTGCATTCGATAATGTCATTTGCAGCCCCCACTTAGGAGCATCTACGGTCGAAGCCCAGACGAATGTGGCTGTGGCCGTGGCGGAACAGATCATCAAATACCTTCGCAGTGGGACGATCGTTAATGCAGTCAATGTGCCATCTGTGAGCGGAGAGCTGTTGGAAAGGCTGAAGCCGTATTTGACCTTGAGTGAACGCATGGGTTGTCTCCAAGCCCAGCTGGCAAGCGGGCCGATTAAGGCGGTTACCATGAAATACCTGGGAGATTTTGAAGACCTTGATATGACGCCTATTACCACAGCCGCCTTAAAGGGCATCCTTACGCCTTTCCTCAAAGATGATGTCAATTTCGTCAATGCCCCTGTGATTGCCAAGGAGCGGGGGATCAGGGTCACCGAGTCGCGCAGTATAGAGGCCGAAGATTTTACCAACCTCATTACGATTCATGTGCAGGCTTCTCGGGGCTCCAACACGGTTTCGGGGACCATATTTGGCAAACAAGAGCCGAGGATTGTCAGGATCAATACGTTCAGACTGGAAGCCATTCCTGAAGGTCACCTTCTTCTTATTCATAACGAAGACAAACCGGGTGCGATAGGCAGCATTGGGACCGTGCTGGGGCAACACAACATCAACATTGCTCGTATGCAGGTGGGTCGAGAAGAGGAGGGTGAACGAAATGTGATTTTTCTGGATACGGATTCACCCACACCTCCGGAGACGCTCGACGAGCTTCGAGCCCTGCCCTTGGTGAAGTCAGTAACCCCCCTTGAGCTGTAAAACCGATTCTTCGTTGGTTCGCCACGCTTGTGAGTGACACCTTGAACCTCATTGACAGACAATTGAGGGTGACCACCTGCTGATCACAGATGAGCGCCTTGACAATATTTTGTACAGAACATAAAATAATGTGTATTGTTAGTATGTGATGAACTCGAAAAAAGTTAGGAAACAGAAGGCACAGTGATCCCAACAAGTCGGGACAGATGGACTTTTTGCGAAGTCGTCAGTCATTCTTTGACATGCGAAAAAGATGGACTCACGTAAGGGAGGAAACCATGGCAGAGGAAGAAAAAGGATTCATCATAAAAGACAAACGGACATTTTCTCCAGAAACTGGGGACCGTGAGGCCGAAGAACCACAAGAATCTATAGAGGAAAAGAGCGGGGAAAAGGAGTCGGCACAACGTGTGGCCGAACCCGCTGCGGGGGAGAAAACCCAGCTTCCTGAGGTCAATTTTTCTACCTTCATATTTTCTCTCAGTTCCTCGGCCCTGCTGCATTTTGGTGAGATACAAGATCCCACAACCGGTGCAAAAAAGAAGAATCTCCCCCTGGCAAAACATACCATTGATATCCTGGCCATGCTGGAAGAAAAGACCAGGGGGAACTTGTCCTCTGATGAGGAACAGCTTGTCCAGAATATCCTGTACGATCTGAGATTGCGTTATGTGAGAGAGACAGAATAAGAGAGAATACGGGTAAGGTCGTTTTGTTGCGCCTTGCGCGTTAAGGGAGGAATAGTGATGATTTCTGACAAACCGAGTAAGAAGAGTGCCTGGCGTCTTGTTTTGGTGTTGGTGGCACTGGTTTCTATGCTGGCAGGGATTTTCTTGGCTGCTGGGTTCAATATTACCCAGAACACCTCGGCTTTGAGTCCATCCACACCCAAGATGGTCCCGGCTAGTTTTACGGACGTTGCCCTCGCGGTGAGCCCTGCCGTGGTAAATATTCGAACCGAAAAGGTCGTCAAAGGGGGAGGGCCTGTCTTTAGACACTTTCAAAGCCCTTTTGGACGGGATGACCCCTTTCGCGATTTTTTTGAAAGGTTTTTTGGGGATGTACCACGGCGTGAATTTAAGCAACGCAGCCTTGGTTCGGGGTTCTGCATTGATAAGGAAGGCTATATCGTGACCAACAATCATGTTGTTGAGAACGCCGACGAGATCAAGGTGAAATTGAAGAGCGGCAAGGAGTACGATGCTGAGATTGTTGGCCGAGACGCCAAGACGGATATCGCGTTGATCAAGGTAAAGTCCTGGCGGGGCTTTCAAACTGTAGAGTTGGGTGACTCGGATGAGTTGAAAGTGGGAGAGTGGGTTGTTGCTATCGGAAGCCCCTTTGGGCTAGAACACACCGTGACGGCTGGCATCGTGAGTGCCAAGGGGCGTGTGATCGGTTCCGGACCCTACGACGATTTTATCCAGACCGATGCCTCCATTAATCCTGGAAATAGCGGTGGGCCGCTCCTCAATATGAAAGGCGAAGTCGTTGGGATCAATACGGCCATCTTTTCCAGAAGTGGCGGAAACGTCGGGATCGGTTTTGCCATTCCAATCAATCTGGCGCGAGGGATAATTGACCAGCTCAAGACGTCGGGTACGGTTACACGAGGCTGGCTCGGGGTTAGTATTCAAGACCTCTCAGCGGAACTGGCTGAGTATTATGGTGTAAAGGATGGCAAGGGTGCCTTGGTGGGTGACGTTTTCCAAGGAGACCCCGCTGACAAGGCAGGGATCAAGCCAAAGGATGTGATCGTTGAGGTGGATGGCGACAAGATTGAGGACAGCCGGCATCTGTCCCAAAAGATTGCGGGGATCCCTGTGGGGGGAAAGATTACCCTTAAGGTAGTGAGAGATGGAAAGGAACGCACCTTTACGGTGAAGATCGCCAAACGCACGGAGGATAAAGAAGATCTTGGTTTACAACGCCCTGAGGAACAGACCGATCTAGGCATGACAGTTTCCACCCTCACGAAAGAGCTTGCCAGGCAGTTCGATATATCAGAGGGTGAAGGCGTCGTGGTCGTGAGTGTCGAGCAAGGGGGCCCGGCTGATAAAGCCGATGTTCAAGAAGGAGATCTCATCATAGAAATAGATCACAAGCCCATCAAGACCCTTGGGGACTACCAGTCACAGGTCGACAAAGTGAAAGAAGGAGAGACAGTCTCTTTCCTTGTGAAGAGAAGAAGGGGTTTTCTGGCCCTCAACATAACCAAATAGGTTAGCCGCTTAGGGCTAAAAAAGGCACAGTCAGGCTAACCGGAACCCTATGAATTCATTGGTCATACCCTCGCCTGCCAAGATCAATCTCTTCCTCAAGGTGGTTGGGAAACGGCCAGATGGATATCATGACCTTGTGACCCTCCTCTGCCGGATTGGTCTATTTGATACGGTGGTGCTTGCCTTTGATCAATCCGGCATCAGCGTCGCGTGCTCTCATCCCAGCGTCCCGCAAGACAGCGGGAATACAGCCCATCGTGCAGCTTCGCTTTTTCTTAATGCCCTGTCTATACACAACGGTGTGGCCATTTTCGTTGACAAGGTAATCCCAGTGGCTGCTGGCCTTGGTGGGGGCAGTAGCAATGCCGCTGCTGTGCTAATGGGGTTGAACCAATACTATGGGTTGCCTCTTACCGATGGAAACCTTATGAAGATTGCACGTAAGGTTGGAGCCGATGTGCCGTTTTTCTTGTTCAGGCATTCGGCCATTGCCCGTGGGATTGGGGATAACCTGGAAGCGTATGAAGATTTGCCGCCGTTCTTCGTTGTCTTGGTCCGACCCATCTTTGAGGTGTCCACGGCGTGGGTTTACAAAAACTTAAATTTAGGATTGACAAATTGTGAAAAAAGTTTTAAAAATCGCTACTTTGAACGGGATTTCTTCAAGGTCAAGGACCTTTTGTGTAATGATTTAGAGCAAGTAACCATCAGGAAGTTTCCCCAGATCAAAATCGTCAAGCAGGCCCTCCTCGATCTCGGTGCCGAAACTGCACTCATGTCCGGGAGCGGCCCCAGTGTGTTCGGGCTGTTCAAGGATAGGCAGCAGGCCGCGAAGGCGTTTTACAGCATAAGGCATCGAGAAAGATGGGACACATTTCTGGTGGAGTTGTTGCGTCCCTGACAAGCCCATTGGTGTGTCGTCAAGTGGTAAGACACAGGATTTTGGATCCTGCATTCGGAGGTTCGAATCCTCCCACCCCAGCCAGGTAAGCTATTGGCGTTGTTTAAGTTTGCGTGTTGAGGAATAAGTGCTGGTATGTTTTCGAAGTCTAGCCGGACAGCCCTTCAATTAGGCATTGGTTAGAGAGATTCGGTCGAATATTTGCGGTGACGCATGCACAGCCTTGTCGTATTTGCTGGAAACTCAAATCCCAAATTAGCGCAGGATATTTGCCGTCACATAGGTATCAGGTTGGGTGAGGCCCAGGTAAAGAGATTTAGTGATGGTGAAATTCAGGTCGAAATCAGGGAAAACGTGCGGGGCAAGGATGTTTTCATATTGCAGTCCACATGTGCTCCGGTGAATGACCATCTGGTGGAACTCTTGCTGATGATAGATGCATTCAAGCGCTCATCAGCGCAGAGGATCACAGCAGTCATACCCTATTACGGATACGCCCGTCAGGACAAGAAGGTGGCGCCCCGCGTGCCGATCAGCGCTAAGCTGGTGGCGGACCTGATTGAGAAGGCCGGGGCCAACCGTGTGATCACGATGGATCTGCATGCAGGACAGATCCAGGGTTTTTTCAATGTTCCCGTGGACAACCTTTTTGCAGCTCCAGTCCTTTTGCAGTATATCAAAGACATTTTTAGAAACGATACCGTTATTGTGTCTCCGGACGCTGGTGGCGTGGAAAGGGCCCGGGCCTTTGCCAAACGTCTTGATAGCCTGTTGGCTATCATCGACAAACGGCGTGACGCTCCCAACAAGGCTGAAGCCATGAATGTCGTAGGTGATGTGGATGGGAAGACGGCGATTATCCTGGATGACATGGTGGATACGGCTGGCACGCTCACCCAGGCTGCAATGGCCCTGAAAAAACAGGGGGCCTCAGAGATTCACGCTTGTTCTGCGCATGCGGTTCTCTCGGGTCCAGCTGTAGAGCGGATTACTGATTCGGATATTAAAAGCCTTGTCGTGACCGATACGATTCCCATGGGTGAAAAAGCCAACGGATGTGACAAGATCCGCATCCTTTCCGTCTCGAAACTCTTGGCAGAGGCGATTCAACGGTGCCACACGGGGAGTTCGGTTAGCTCCCTATTCGTGTAGCCGGGTTGCCCCAAGATATAGCAATGAATACGTAAAGAATGAAATCAAGGAGAGACTTCATTGGAAACATTTGATCTTAAAGCCACGCAACGAAATACCTTTGGTAAGGGCCCGGCACGGGAGCTAAGGCGTCAGGGCTTCATTCCAGCGATATTGTACGGCCCTGAAAGAGAGTCTTTGCCCCTCACCGTGTCCCCGGCCGATTTGGACAAGATTTACAAGATGAGCGGAACAGAACAGGTGATTTTAAATTTAGTCATCGAGAATGGCGGCACCCAGAACGTTACAGTATTGGTAAAAGAGGTGCAGACCGCTCCTGTGACCCGGGAATATCTTCATATCGATTTTTTTGAAATATCTTTGGATGAGGAAATCGTGGTCAGCGTTCCGGTTGAGGTCACTGGGAAGTCAAAGGGGGTTGAACGCGGCGGCTTCTTGCAGTTGGTTCGTCATGAACTCGAGGTGTCTTGTCTGCCCACTGACATGCCCGATAAGATCCAAGTTGATATAACCGACCTCGACATTGGAGATGCCATACACGTTGGAGACATTCAGCTGGAAGATAAAGTAAGACTGTTGGCTGATACCGGTCATACGGTGCTCACGGTTGTCGCACCTACTGTAGAGGAAGAAAAGTTACCTGAAGAGGAAGTGGAAGTTGAAGAGGCTGAAGAGGCCGAAGCAGGGGAACCTGAAGGCACGGAGGAGACTTCCAGCGAATAGCAATGCATGCCGGAAGAGCGCGTTAAGCTTATCGTAGGCTTGGGGAATCCTGGGGCGGCATATCGCCGGACCCGGCACAATGTAGGGTTCATGGTCACTGATCGGCTGGCCCACAAGCACCAGATATCATACGACAACCGGAAGTTTAAAAGCGTTTTTGGTCTTGGCAGGATAGACGGCCGGCGTGTGATCCTTGCCAAGCCCATGACATTTATGAATCGTAGTGGCCCGTCGGTTCGGGACCTAGCGCATTTTTTCAGCCTGGGCAAAGAAGACCTGTTGGTGATTCACGACGATATTGACCTTGTCTTTGGCAAAATAAAAATCAAGCAGAAAGGAGGGGATGGGGGACATAACGGTATAAGGTCTCTAGTGGAAGCGTTTGGCAGCGGCGAATTTGCCCGCATTCGTATCGGCATCGGTCGTCCAGCAACCAAACAAGATGTGAAAGGATACGTGCTAAACAGCTTTGACGCCCGACAGAAGGCTGTCTTGGATGAAGTTATCACCATGGCACAAGATGCTGCGGAGACACTCCTTTTCAAAGGGCTATTAGAGACGATGAATCGATTTCACGGGAGGACAATTTCACAGAGTAATAATGTTGGGAGGAGGTTATGAGTGCAATAAATGTGGAGCTTTATAGTACGCTTGTAGGTATTGCGGGTGTCTTGTACACCCTGTTTTTGGTCGGCGTGGTAAAAGGTGCCCCGGCAGGGGACGAGAAGATGAACAAAGTGGCTAATGCGATCAAGGAGGGGGCGATAGCCTACTTGAACCGTCAGTTGAAGACGGTTGCTATAGCAGCCGGCATCATTGTGGTCATCATTGGTGTCACCATGGATGTCAAGACGGCAGTTGGTTTCATTATTGGGGCTACTGCATCTTATATTGCAGGTTACATAGGGATGCGCGTCTCTGTCCTCGCCAACGTCCGTACCGCAGAAGCCGCCAAAAAGGGGCTTGCAGCCGGGCTCTCCCTTGCCTTTAAAGGAGGCTCTGTAACGGGCCTGATCGTAGCAGGCCTTGCCCTGACATCCGTGGCTGGCTACTATACCCTTACCCACGACATCAGGGCCTTGGTCGCGCTCGGATTTGGCGGGAGCCTGATCTCTATCTTCGCCCGGCTGGGCGGCGGTATCTTCACCAAGGGTGCGGACGTTGGTGCAGACCTGGTCGGTAAGGTAGAAGCCGGGATCCCGGAAGATGATCCCAGAAACCCTGCTGTGATCGCCGACAACGTCGGGGACAATGTGGGGGACTGTGCTGGTATGGCTGCAGACCTCTTTGAGACCTATGCGGTTACAGCTGTGGCCGCTATGCTCCTGGCCCATCTCCTTTTTCCAGAGGCGAAGGTTGGGGCAGAACTTTACCATAAGGCCGTGACTTTCCCACTCGCCCTGGGCGCCATCTCCATCATAGCATCAATCATTGCAAGCCATTTTGTGAGGCTTGGTGCCAGCCAGTATATCATGGGCGCCCTGTATAAGGGGATGTTCGGTGCGGCCATTCTTGCCGCTGTTGGATTTTACTTTGCAACCACAAAGATGATGGCCGGACTAGGTATACCTGTTATGAATATCTACATGGCCTGTCTGATTGGTCTGGTCCTCACGGTAGGGATCGTGATCGTGACCGAATACTACACGGGGGTTCGGGGCCCGGTTAAGGGTATTGCTCTGGCTTCAACCACAGGACACGGTACAAACATCATCGCAGGTCTCGCAGTGAGCATGCAATCCACGGCCATTCCGGTCCTCCTGATCTGTGCCGCCATTTTCGTCTCTCACCTCTTGGCAGGGCTTTTTGGGATCGCCATGGCTGCCATGAGCATGCTGTCAATGACCGGCATGGTGATTGCCATTGATGCCTACGGGCCGATCACGGACAATGCGGGCGGTATTGCCGAGATGGCAGAGATGGATGAAAGCGTGCGCGCGGTCACCGATCCCCTGGATGCCGTTGGAAACACGACAAAGGCCGTCACCAAGGGGTATGCCATTGGCTCGGCCGGCCTGGCAGCCCTGGTGCTCTTTGCCGCCTATATCCAGGACCTGACGGAAGCTGCCCATGCAGCCGGCGGGGAGGCAGCGGAGTTGGTTTTTAGGCTGAGCGACGTGTATGTGATCATCGGCCTTTTCATTGGAGGGCTCCTCCCCTACTTGTTTGCCTCTATTGCCATGATGGCGGTAGGACGGGCGGGTGGTAAAGTCGTGGAGGAAGTCAGACGGCAATTCCGGGAAATCCCTGGGATCATGGAAGGAACGGGCAAGCCAGATTATGCGTCTTGTGTGGATATCGTGACCCGTTATGCCCTGAAAGAGATGATCGTGCCGGCCCTCATACCGGTAGTAGTTCCCCTCCTTGTAGGGTTCTTGCTTGGCAAGGTTGCCCTCGGGGCCGTGTTGATCGGCAGTATCGTAACAGGGGTTTTTGTGGCTATTTCCATGACCACAGGGGGAGCGGCATGGGATAATGCCAAGAAGCATATTGAGGACGGTCACTTTGGCGGAAAAGGCAGCGACGCCCACAAGGCTGCGGTCACGGGAGACACGGTCGGTGATCCATACAAGGACACCGCAGGACCAGCGATCAACCCGATGATCAAGATCCTGAACGTGGTGGCCCTTTTGATGGTGCCGTTTCTGGTTTAGTCGCGGTAGCTGCTTTTTGTTGATTCTTTGGAAAGGATTGGCGTGGCAATCCACGCCAATCCTTTTTTTTGCAAAATGGGAAGCCTCGGCATGGTTGAAAAGACGCCTTGCAAAATGGTCAAGAAGAGACAGTTTGCAGGCAAGAAGAGCCTTACCGGACCGGGGATTAGGTCCCCAGTTCTGAGAATCACAATGACCGATCAAGGCAGGCTATCAAACCTAGACTGATTGTCAAAAATATGTTCCGTTTGCTCGCAAGTCGTTGATGATTGAAAATATTATTTGGCGAACGACATTGTGCAATTTTGGAGAAGATTTTTGAATGTGACTGGCGTTTAAAATTGCAAGCTGTCTGAGG